>JBILOV010000060.1:0-10402 GCA_044374335.1 Bacteroidia bacterium
TTGTTGGCGACAATGCCGGTGGTGCGTTTATTGTGTGGGAAGATTCTTTAAGTTTTTATTGGGATATTTATGCCCAACATATCAATTCTAATGGCACTTTGGCTTGGGCAAGTGGTGGAGTTAGTATTTGTTCTGCACCTAATACTCAATCTAATCCAAGGATAGATGTTGACGGATTAGGCGGTGCTGTAATCACGTGGCAGGATAAACGTAATAACGTTGATTATGATATTTATGCACAACGAATTAATAGTTTAGGAACTGTGCTTTGGACAGCAAACGGTGTAGCTATATGTAATTCTGTAAACACGCAAAGTAATCCTAGGATTGAGCCTGATGGAAGTAATGGTGCGCTAATTGGTTGGGTTGATAAACGCAATGGAATTGATAATGATATTTACGCTCAAAGAGTAAATTCTTCCGGAATTGTTCAATGGACAACGAATGGTATATCTGTGTGTAGCGCTCCAAATAATCAAAGTGCTATTGATATGAAATATATAGGAAATTCAGGTCTTGTTTTAAGTTGGAAAGACGACAGAATTAATGCAAATGAAATTTATGCGCAAATGGTTTTGTTATCTGGCTCTGCTCGATTTTCTGCAGATGGGATTAAACTCTCTAATGCATTAAAATCGCTAAGCCCTAATGTTATAAGCGATGGTAACGGGGGAGCTATTATTGCTTGGCAAGACTCTACAATATTGGGCTGGGATATTACTTCTCAAAAATTAGACTATTTAGGAGTAATACAATGGGCAAATGGCGGAGTTAGTGTTACAAATGCAAACGACGATCAACTTTATGTTTCGCAGGTACATGACGGTAATGGAGGCGCAATCTTTGCCTGGGAAGATCGTCGAAATGGGTCAGACTTAGATATTTATGCTCACCATTTATATAATAATGGGAGTTCTATTGTTGGCATAAAAGAATTATCATTCAACCTAGTAGAAACGCAATGTTATCCTAATCCAATAAATCAGAATTCCATTATTAAAATTTCTAATAAACAAATTAACGAACCTTGGAGTATAAAAATCTATGATTCTTTTGGTCAATTGTTAGAAAATAAACAATTAAATGCTGGCGAACTTTATACCTTAAATGCCGAAAGCTATTTGTCAGGAATATATTTTTATTTCATACAACTAACATCATCTAAAAAATATTCTAAAGGAAGTTTTATTTCTGCTAACTAATTTAATATATTCACTTTTGAAAATGCCATATTTGTCGAAACATAAACACCTTCCGATAGTTATCGGGATAAACATTAATAATTAAACCATATGAAATAGCCATTTGCCGAAACACACAAACACCAATGAAGATACATGTATTATACCATATGACAATTAAAAAAAATAAATATCTACATATGAAATAGCCATGTTTGCTAAAACACAAACACAAATGAAGATAAACTGGCTAAACCATATGACAACTAAAAAACAATAATATCTACATATGAAATAGCCATGTTTGCTAAAACACAAACACAAATGAAAATAAACTGGCTAAACCATATGACAACTAAAAAACAATAATATCTACATATGAAACTAAATTACATATTCTTATTTATTATTGCTCTTCAATTTGCATGCTTTTCTCAAAGTAAAAAACAAGTTAAGCAATATAAAATAAAGGGATCTACTGTTTCTGTTACTGAAAACGGAAAAACATTTTACGAAAGCAAAACTGTTTTTGATACAAAAGGAAATCAGATTGAAACAATTGATTATAATAAAGAAGGCGCTATTAAATCCATTCACAAAACTAAATATAATAGTGAAGGTGACGAAATAGAAGATGAGCAATATGATGCCAACAGTAAGTTAGTAGAAAAAAAATATACTAAGTATAATATATCAAAAGATAAATTTGAAGAAAGTTTTTTTGATGCTGCTGGAAAATTAACTAAAAAACATTTGTACTTCTACGATAATAAAGAACTAAAAACAGAAAGAAAAACGGTTGACGCAGATGGAAAAGTGCTATCAGTAAAAAAATACGTTTACGTTACTAAATAGTATGGAAGAAAGCATAACCACTATATTTAATTTATTTGAGCCTATAACTCTGCAAGAGATGGATAGTGTTAAATTAATGGATAGAACAGACACTAAGTTTGTTTTTAATATAGATGATTTGCCAGCAGTTTTAAATGAAGCAAAACAACACTATAGGATATTAGATGTAGAGGGAAATAAAATAAGCCGTTATAAAACATTGTATTTTGACACTGAAAATTTTGATCTTTATAATCAACATCACAATGGAAAACTGAATAGATATAAAATAAGACATAGAACCTATGTAGAAAGTAATTTGGGTTTTTTGGAAGTAAAATTTAAAAACAATAAAGGCAGAACACTTAAAACGCGAATAAAAGAAAGTGAAGTGCCTGAAATAAACAAAGGAAAGGCATTTGAATTTTTAAAAAGAATGTTACCATTTAGTCCATTAGAGTTACTTCCCAAAATTTGGATTAATTATAGTCGCATTACATTAGTAAATAAAATTTCTGCTGAACGATTAACTTTAGATTTGAATTTAGAATTTGAACGTGAAGGAAGAAAACAAATCCTTAGTAAATTAGTGATAGCAGAAGTTAAACAAGACAGTAAAGTAGCCTCTCCTTTTATTTCTATTATGCGAGCTAAGCATATTCGCCAAGGCTCTATTAGCAAGTATTGTTTTGGTGTAGCCAGCTCTTTTAATGAAGTAAAAAAAAATAACTTTAAACAAAAATTATCAATCGTAAATAAAATAATAAAATTATGACAATCTTACAATTAGCAAGTGATGCAGTTCCAATGTTAACAGGTTACGAAGAATTACAAAAATTATCAGGCAAAATAGGCTTTAGATTATTAATTGATTTAACCTCAGTATTTATTTTAGTGCGATTTATATATTATCCTATCTATAAACACCGGGAGTTATTTTTTACTTACTTTATTTTTAACATCATTATTTTTTTAATATCCTTTTTATTAAATAAAGTTGACTTATCAATGGGAGCTGCATTTGGTTTATTTGCAGTGTTTAGTATGCTTCGTTACAAAACGGAAGAAATTGCTATTAAAGATATGACCTACTTGTTTTTAACTATTGCTATTGGATTAGTTTCGGCGGTTACAAAGGTAAAGGATACAGAGGATAATATTGAGTATTTATTTTTGATTGGGATAAATGCGGTTGTATTATTAATTACTTATTTATTAGAAAGTAATATTTTTATGAAAAAAGAAAATGTTAAAATAATTATGTATGAAAATATAGAGTTAATTAAAGCGGATAGAAAAGAGGAATTGTTAGCTGATATTAAGTTGCGTTCAGGTTTCAATGTTCATCGTTATTCAATTAATAAAATTGATTTTTTGAAGGATGCAGCACAAATTAAAATTTACTACTACGAATAAATAGGAATACAATAATACACTCAATAAACTAGATGGTTTACTCATTTTGAGTTAAATTATCTAGTTTTATTTTTTATATTTACTTTACATTAATAATTTATTTACTAATATTTTTGTCTGCTGCTTATGGTAAAATATTTACCTTTTAGTTTTATTTTTTTTGTATTTCTATTTTCGTGTTCTAATAAAACCGAAGAAGTTTCTAATATCAATACTATTTCATCTTCAACTCCTGCTCCAACAGAAACTAATATTTCGGAAGAATCTAATTATAGTATACAATTATTTTTAGTAGACAGCCTTAATCCAAAATTAGGTTTTGGATATAATATCTTAGCTAATGGTGTGGTATTTATTCATCAGGCTACCATCCCATCTGTTGCAGGTAATAAAGCTTTTGAAACAAAAGAAAAAGCCGAGTTAGTTGCCAACTTAATGGCACAAAAACTAAAAAACAATATTATGCCTCCTTCTGTATCAAAAAAAGAATTAGATAGCCTAAACATTTTAACACCATAATACAATGAAAAAATCAATACTTGTTTTCTTTATTACCTTAACTTCATTTCAAGGATTTTGTGATGCTTTTGTTTGGAATGTAAAAACCGGTTACCCTGGTGTTGGAAGGCACAGAGCAAGCGGCATTGGCATTGGAAAAAAAGTGTATTATGGCTTAGGGCATGTTAGTTCAGGAGCAGTAAATGTTGGTTTTCAAGATTGGTGGGAGTATGATCCTGCAACAAATTCATGGTCTCAAAAAGCCAACTATCCTCACCAAAGTCATGGAGCTGTTGGATTTACAATTGGCAATAAGGGGTATATGGGATCTGGTGATAGCGAAACGCTTGGAGCGGTTACTGATTTTTATGAATTTGATCCCATTGCTAATACGTGGACAGCCAAGGCACCTTGCCCACTTAGTAATGATGGTCATGTTTCATTTGCCATTAATGGGTTGGGTTATTTAGGGTTAGGAAACGCTAGTCAATTATACTCTTACAATCCAATAACTAATAGTTGGAGTTTAGTTACCACGGCAATGCCTGGAAGTTGGCATGGCGCTTCTTTCGTTTTAAATAATAAAGCATATTATTTACCGTCCTATTCAACCACTTTATACATGTTTGATCCGGTAACTAATACAGTAACAACTAAAGCTCCTTTTATTGGTGTTGGTAGAATTGCAGCTGCCGGATTTTCGGTTAGAGGACAAGGTTATATCGGTTTGGGAACAACTGCATTTGACAGCCCTAATGATTTAAAGGATTTTTATTTTTATGATCCTATATTAAATATGTGGGATACAATTCCAAAATCTTTTCCTGGAGTGCGCCGACATTTTGTTCCATGCATAACTATAGGTGATAATGTGTATTTTGGAACAGGAACAAATGGAACAAATTTGGCAGATTTTTGGGCTTATGAATGGAAAGTTGCGGTTGGAATTAATGAATATAGTCAAACTAATTCTATTTCAATTTTCCCTAATCCTACAAGCGACTTTATTAATTTAAAAATAAATGAAACTTATATCGATAAATTTCTTACTATTAAAATATACTCACTTGATGGTAAAGAGGTAATTACAGAAAATGTAACCGAAGTAAATCACTCTATTCCTGTATCAAGTTTACCAAAGGGTGTTTACCTGGTTTCTCTATTAAGTAAACAAGATATTATTACTGCGAAAAAAATTATTATTAATTAAGTTATGATGAAAGACGCAATTAAGGTTATTTGTACATGTATACTTTTTGCATTTTCAATAAATGCATATTCTGCATGGCAATGGACAAAATTAAAGGCACTTGGTAATGGTAAACGCTTTGAGGCAACTAGTTTTAGTATAAACGGAAAAGGCTATGTAACCTGTGGTTTAGATACCAATGATAATTGCTATAATGATTTATGGGAGTATGATCCTATATTTAATTTCTGGACACAAAAGGCAAATCTACCATCAAGTTATAGAAGAGCTTCTTTCGGTTTCGAGCTAAATGGTAAAGGTTATGTAGGTGGAGGTATAGATGATGCCATATCAAGTGTGGGGAATTTTTTTAATCAATTTTGGATGTATGATCCTGTATTAAATACTTGGACAAGTAAAGCTAATGTACCACTTGCTGCTTTTAGATCGGCAGGCATCAGCTGCAATGGTAAAGGATACGTTATAGGAGGTGCTAATGAGTTTAATTTATATAGTAGTGTTTACGAATATAATCCACAAACGGATAGCTGGACAGCTAAGGCAAATTTTCCGGGCAACCCAAATAGTAGTGGTGGGCGAGAAGGAGGAACAGGAACTTGTGTTAACAATAAAATTTATTTTGGATTAGGAAAAGATGATAGCTTTTTTCAAAACGATTGGTGGGAATTTAATCCTGTTGCTAATAGTTGGACTAGAAAGGCTGATTTTCCAGTTTCAGGAAGAACTGGATCGTGGGCGTTTACTATAAATAATAAAGCGGTGGTTGGAATGGGAAGTGACGGATCATTTACAGATGATACATGGTGGTTTGATGTAACAGCTAATTCTTGGAATTACACTTGTTCATTTATTGGAAGTGGGCGAAGAAGTGCTATTGCATTTTCTATTAACAATGTTGGATATATGGGCACAGGAAAGGCATCAAGTGGAACTAAACAAGATTTTTATAAACTAGATTCTGAAGTTGGTATCCAAGAATTTGAGAATAGTCAATCCTTATTTTCAATTTTTCCAAATCCTGTTGCAACAGAAGATATATCGATTTTACTAGAAGTGGAACTTAAAAACGCACTATTTTCTATTTATAACTCTGAAGGAAAATTAGTAAAATCAAACACTATTTATTCTAAGCAATTTAAAATAGATCGAACTGATTTGAGCGCCGGCTTTTATTATATATCTATTCAAAACAAAGATCAATTATTGTCAGCCAAAAAAATAATATTATTATAATTAAAACTATGCAATTTTATTTAAATATTTTTTTAGTGTTATCATCCCTAAGCTTTGCTATTTCTCCAAATACCTGGGTTAAAGTAAATGACTTCACGGGTAATCCTCGAACAGGTGCCGCTGCATTTGTTGTAAATAACAAAGCATATATTACTAATGGATATGATGGTGCCGGCTATAAAAATAGTTTGTATAGGTACTATCAAAGTTTTGATGCTTGGGAAAAAATTACGGATTTCCCTGCTATGCCTCGTTTAAACGCTATTTCATTTTCAATTGGGGGCAAAGGATATTTTGGTTCTGGACAAGGATTAGTTCAGTATACTAATGACTTTTGGGAATTTGACACCTTAACTTTGGCTTGGTCACAAAAAGCTGACATAGGTGGCCCTCCAAGAAAAGCGGCTTGTGCAATAGCCCTAAACGGCAAAGGTTATGCAGGCTTAGGACAATCGTCTACGGGCTATTTAAATGATTGGTGGGAGTATAATGCTATAAATAACACTTGGACTGGTAAAACTAATTTCGGGTCTACTGGTCGTAAACAGGCCTCAGTGTTTGCTGGCGCAGGAAACTGTTATATTTGTTGTGGTTATGATGGTTCATTTAAAAATGATACTTGGGCTTATAATCCTATTTTAAATACTTGGACTTCAAAACAAAATTTCCCAGGCACACCTAGATATAATGCAACAAGTTTTACAATAGGTAACTCTGGTTTTGTTGGATTGGGCTATGATAATTCTTTAAATTACACACAAGATATGTGGCAATATAATCCCTATTTAAATAGTTGGTCGCAAATTGCCAACTTTGGAGGAACTGCTCGCGAAGGAGCCAATGCTTTTGTTTTAAATAACGAAGCCTATGTTTGTTGTGGATTTGACAATGCTTATAAATATGATGTTTGGAAATATTCACCCGGTGTTGATGTTGGCTTAATTGAAAAGGAAAATTTAAATGCTATCCAAGTAATTTACCCTAATCCAGTTAAAGACATTTTAAAAATTATTGTATTTGATGATTATAAAAATAGCACAATTTTAGTAACAGATATTAATGGTAAACTAGTGCTGCAACAAAATATGAATAATAGATCAGAAGCATATATTCCCTTTGATTATGTTATAGAAGGCACCTATAATATTAGTGTTTTAGAAAAATCGAAAATAATCACAACTAAAAAAATAATTAAAACTCATTAGAGCTTATGAGAAAATATTTCAATTACCTACTAATTATTTTTTGCACATATTGCTCAATAGGATTTGGGCAATGCATCAATACAACTGCTTATGGTTCAGCAACAGTTAATGCTTGTTCAAGTGGCACTATTTCAACTTGTAATTATGCTTCAGAATATGGTGAAATTACATTTAATACTGTTGGAACGTATACCTTTAATTCTTCTGTTGCAACTGATTATTTAACATTAACTACTTCCGCTAATGTTGTAATAGCTTCAGGAAGCGCACCGTTAGTAGCCTCAATACCATCAAATGGTGGTTATAGATTACATGTTTCAACTAACTCCAGTTGCGGCACTCAAAATGTATGTAGGGTTACAACTTATGCTTGTGCCACCGCTACCTTATCAACTGGATGTATCAACACAACTGCTTATGGTACAGCAACTATTAACGCTTGTTCAAATGGTACAATTTCCTCTTGTAATTATGCTTCAGAATATGGTGAAATTACATTTAATACAGTTGGAACGTATACCTTTAATTCTTCTGTTACAACTGATTATTTGACATTAACTACTTCGGCTAATGTTGTAATTGCTTCAGGAAGCGCACCGTTAGTAGCCTCAATACCATCAAATGGTGGTTATAGATTACATGTTTCAACTAACTCAAGTTGCGGCACTCAAAATGTATGTAGGGTTACAACCTACGCCTGTGGTTCAGCAACAACAACAGGTGGTTGCATAAGCACTTCGCCATACGGCAGCGCTACTATTACAGCGTGCAATGCAGGTACAATAACCACATGTAACTGGACAGGAGAATACAGTCAGTTGAATATCGGAACTACTGGAATTTTTACATTTTATTCTTCAGTAGCAACTGATTATTTAACCCTAACAGATGCTTTTAACAATATTTTATTTTTTGGAACAACTCCCTTACTCACAAATATTTCAACTACAGGAAATTATAGATTACATGTTTCCGCAAATTCTTCTTGTGCAACACCAACGCCACAAGTATGCCGAACAACAAGTTATGATTGTATAAATGTACCTTGTTCTGGAACTCCAAATGCTGGTACAACAACTGTTAGCTCAAATACAATTTGTGGCGCACAAAATATTAGTTGTGGGTTAGTTGGTTCAACAATTGCTCTTGGTTTAAGTTACCAGTGGCAATCCTCGCCAAATAATTCTACCTGGACCAGCATACCGAGTTATACAAATTCTATTATGAGTCAATTAGTAAATTCAAATACTTATTTCAGATGTATAGTATCTTGTGGCTCTTTTTCTGCTACCTCTGTATCTAGTTTTGTTTCTGTTGGTGGCATGCCAATTGGTGGAAGCGCCATTTCAAGTGCGCCAAATTCTTGCGCCAACACATTAATAAATTTTAGTTTATCAGGAAATTCAAACTGGGCTGGTTTAAATTATCAGTGGCAATCTTCTCTTAATAATAGTACATGGTCTAATATTGTAGGATCTACATCTCCAACATTTGCACAATTAGTAAATGCAACTACCTACTATCGTTGTATATTATCTTGTATTAGTTCAACCATAGCATCTGCACCTGTTCTAGTAACGTCGGCTAGTCCGCTCACTTATGCTAATATCCCATATTATGAAACGTTTGATAATATTTGGCAAAACGGCTGCGCTATTCGAAATGTTCCAAACAACCTTTATTGGAAAAGCAGCCCATTAACAGGAAATAATGCATGGAGACAGCAAAACGATGGTGTTTCGGCAAGTTGGACGTCTGCGTCTGTAGCAAATGTATCTCCACAAAGTGGTGCAGGATGTGCTAATTTTCATTCAACACAAGCTACTGAAAATACAAAAGGTGATTTAGATGTTTTAGTGAATTTTAATCAAAATGCAAAGTATGCCATTTCATTTTATTATATCAACACTACCGGCACAGATTATTTAAATGTATTATTGTCTACAGATGGTGGTATTTCGTACAGTGTAAAAGGATATTATGACACACAAGCTACATGGGCTAAAAAAACAATTTATTACAATGCTGTTAATACACCTTCATGTGTTATAAAGTTTAAAGGCAATGCAGATAATGGAACTAGTGATTTAGGAATAGATAGTTTAGCGGTGAGGTTAATTTGTTTAAATCCAAGCATTATTGCATCCACTAGTTCAGATTCATTATGTAGCGGTCAATCAGCAACATTAACAGCATCAGGAGCCACTAGTTATACTTGGAGTCCAATTGGGTCTAATTCAAATACTGTTGTTGTTTCGCCTTCTATCAGCACAAACTATGTGCTAATCGGATCAAATGATGGCATTTGTTTCCCCTCAACCAATGTTTCAATATTGGTTACCCCTTGTGCAATTGGTATAGAAGAATTATATAATAGTAATCAGGCTAGCATCTATCCAAATCCAGCAATAAGCATATTAAATATTGAGTTTAATACAGTTTTTAATCATCCTATCTTTAAACTTTCAAACGCTGTTGGGGAAATTGTTATAGAAAAAGGGCTTAATAATAAAGTTTCTAAGTTAAATATTGAGGAATTACCAAGTGGCATTTATTTTTACAAAATAGTCAATGGCGCCACCACTATAAAAGTTGGGAAACTTGTAAAACAATAAATTTAATATTTTTTGCAAAAAATTTAATATTTTTTTGCAGATATAAAAAAAGCTATTATATTTGCACTCCCAATTCGGGAGATTAGCTCAGCTGGTTCAGAGCACCTGCCTTACAAGCAGGGGGTCACAGGTTCGAACCCTGTATCTCCCACAACCTAAAGCCTTACATTTGTAAGGCTTTTTTGGTTTAATAACCTTTTAGTGTATGCA
>JBILOV010000170.1:0-5122 GCA_044374335.1 Bacteroidia bacterium
CGAACCCTGTATCTCCCACCACAAGAGAAGCCTTATAAGACACTGTCTGTAAGGCTTTTTTTAGTTTACAACCTTTTTAGTCAATGTTATTTTTAGCTAAAAATTAGTTAAAAAAGGACTATTTTTCTGCAAATATCCTGCCTAAAGCCGATAATAATTCTTTAATAGCAAAATTCATGAAACATTGGATTTAGCCATGAGTAAATTAGAAGTCGGTGGAGATTTAGCAAAAATGATAGATATTAAACCAATTTATTTTGATTTAGGAAAGTTTAATATTAGAAAAGATGCGGCAATTGAATTAGATAAAGTTGTGAAAGTGATGAATGATTATCCAAAAATGGAAGTAGAATTAGGATCTCATACTGATTGTAGAGCAAGTGCCGTATTTAACGAAAAGTTATCTGACAATAGAGCAAAAGCATCAGCAGAGTATATTAAAAAATCTATTACAAACCCTGAAAGAATTTCAAGTAAAGGATATGGAGAATCGAAATTAAAAAACGGTTGTGCTTGTGAGGGAGCAGTAAAATCAACTTGTACCGAAGAGGAACATCAACAAAATAGAAGAATTGAGGTCATCATATTAAAAACTCAATAAACTGCATATATAAGGACGAAAAATGGAGTAAACTAAATCCGCACTTATTGGAGGTAGATTTTAAATAATAAATTTTGTTTTTGTGATAGTAGGAATTTTTTTCTGGAGCAGATTCTTCAAACGGTTTATCAATATTTGTACTAGTATTATTTGTGTTATTATTTGAGCAAGTGTTAATGCAAGTTGATAGGATAATAGCGAGATGATTTAAAAGTTGGAATAATAATTTAATGCCAAAATCTGAGTAAACATCAAAATGCCTTCTTTTTAGGGTTTATGAATTTGATTAGACGTTATTTTAGTGTCAAAAAGACAGGTAAACACTAAAATATTGCATTTTTAGTGTTTGATTTATAAAAAAGAACTATATTTAGTGCTCAAATTGTAACTAGACACTAAATAAAAGAAAAAATAATGTCGGAAATACTATACCAATTTAATAAAGATCGTTTAAAACCTTGGAACGAATTGCCTTTATTACCTATTGATGAGAAATTATATCAAACTATTGAGGTATATGAGCAATTGGGGAGGGCAAAAGCTGCTTTAGGAAAGTTACAAGGAAGGAGTATCGCTATACCGAACCAAGGATTATTAATTAATAGTATCAGTTTACAAGAGGCAAAAGCATCTAGTGCAATCGAAAATATTTTTACAACAGACGATGAACTTTATAAAGCATATAGTGAAGAAAGTACACAAACAGAGCATCAAAATAGGGCATCGAAAGAAATTTTAAAAGCTCGTGAGGCTCTTTGGAATGGGTATAATTATCTAAAAGGAAAGCCTGGATTTAACAGAGAATATTTTATTAAGGTATTTCAAGAAATAAAAGGAACTACAGATGGATTACGTTTGCCTTTTACAGAAACAGTTATAAGACATGGTGGGAGTGGCGGAAATGCTGGGCAGGTAAGTTATACGCCTCCGCGAGGAGAAGGTGTGTTAGAAGGCAAGCTTGATAATCTGATTGATTTTGTAAATAATGATGAGCTATACAAAATTGACCCTCTTGTAAAAATGGCAATTGCACATTATCAGTTTGAGGCAATACATCCTTTTAGAGATGGTAATGGTCGAATTGGCAGAATATTTAACATTCATTATCTTACCCAAAAAGAATTATTGGATTTACCCATTTTGTTTTTGAGTAGATATATTATGGATAATAAAGAAGATTATTATACTGGATTAATGGGCGTATCACAAAGAGGCGATTGGAAGACATGGTTAATTTATATGTTGAAAGCTGTTGAAGTAACTGCTAATATTACTTATCAGAAAATAAACGATATTCTTTCGTCTAAAGAAAATATACTTAGTTACATAAAAATAAAAGATAAGAAAATTCGACAACCCGAAAAATTAGTTGATATGCTCTTTACGCAACCTTATATTAAAGTAAAACATTTAACAGATGCTAAAGCGTATTCTGAAGTAACAGCAAGAGATTATTTAAATAAGCTATCGGATATGAAGGTATTAGAGAAAAAAAGTATAGAAGGCCGCCATTATTATCTGAACCAAGAATTGTATAGAATTTTATCAGAGTAAATGAAATACAATTTTATTACTTATCGAGGTGCATAATTTTGTTCTAATCTATTATGTTATTCAAAAATGTGAAAAAAATATTTCTAACAAAGGTTATTTTCGGTTTTCCTCTTCTTCTTTCCTCTTATTATGTCGATGTATTATATCAAGGCGATTTAATTTTTTAGTCCAAAAATGATTTAAAAAGATATAATCAAAAGCACAAGTGTTTCTAGTTTCATCATTTTTTAAATTTTGTATTTGGATAAACATACTCACTTCATCTAAAGATTTGTAGAGTTTATTTGTAAACGTTCTCTTAAATTTAGCCCACATTTAATTAAAATCAATATTCAATTTTAAGAAATTTTGAAATTGATTCAACAACTCTTGAACACTAAAAAATGCAAAAATATAAACGGTTATAATACTTATTTATATTTTATAACGAAAACTTAAAATAACATTTCTTCCTGCAGCATTAATTCCACTGGCAAATACTCTATAACGATTGTCGGTTATGTTTTCACAAGCTACATTTAAGCGCATGCTTTTTGTAAGGTTAAATCCCATTCTGATGTTTAATGTAAACCAACCTGGCATATAGCCATTTATTTTGTCAGCAGAATAAGCGGCATTATCCTCTCCACTTGGGCTATAATCATTTGATGTTTTTTTACCATTATAACGTACAAAAAACTCACCATCAATATTTTTTGTTTTATAAATTATACTGGTTTGACCAAATACAGGAGCTATATGGTCTAAAGGCACAACTGTGTCGTTTTGCGAATCAATGTAACGACCATAAGTATAATTTAATACACTTTTAAAAGATATATTTGAATTAAAATCAAATTGAACACCACCTGTTAATCCATAAATATACGCTTTGTCTACATTTTGACTAGCCTGTACCTTGCTTTTTGTACCGTTATAAATTGCTGAATCACTTCCGTTTAATTTAAAATCTTTAACAACTAATGCGTTTGTTAAGTTTGTGTAATAACCAGTAATGTCAAATTTATAACGGTCGTTAATTACCTTACTTAAATTTAATTCAAAATTATAAGTGTACTCTGGTTTTAATGTTGGATTAGAAACAATAACCGTATTTCCAGAACTTTCAAAAACTTTGCTCATATCATCCACGTTTGGAGAACGAAATCCAGTACTCGTTAAAATACTAACCTTATAATCATTTTCTGATTTCCAGATAAACCCTAAATTCCCTGTAAGAGCCTGATTGTTTTGTTTAGCAGTTGTAAACGGAAATTTAAAAAAAGTAGTGTCTTTAAAATTACATATTAAACTTGTATTTGTAAAACGTAAACCATCTGTAACAACAAAGCTTTTATTCACCTCCCAAGAATGAGAAATATAAACAGCCGCGGTTGACATTTTACTTCCACCATCTGCATACCTTGTATCGGCAGGCGTTTCAATATTAGTTACAATATTTTTAAAATTTGCTGTTGATTTCACATCATTACTTGTTATTTCTAAACCATAACGTAGCTCGTGCTGCTCTTTTATTTGTTTAAATATATCTACATTAGCAGATAACACTGCTACATCTTCGTTCTGGGTTTTTCGATTTGTGTTTTGAAACCTTCGGGTAATACGATCCTGATCAACTTTTTGGTACGCCAAAATCACCTTAATAATATCAGACACATAAGTTTTGCCATCAAAAGTTAACGTATAAGCTGCTAAAAATCTTTTTTGAGGTCCATAACCATTTTCGGCGAACTTAAATTTTCCTACTGAATAATCGCCCGCCAGCCTATCGTATCTTGGAACAAATGAGGATGTACTATATTGAAAATTTAAATTATGGGTTACATGCTCACTTGTTTTAATATTAAAACGCTGCATCAAATCAATCTGCTTATAAGCACTTCCTTTTTGCAAATTAGAATTTGCATTTATACTCATCGTGTCACGTTCATTAATTCGTTCGGAGTAATAATTTCTATCCCAAGTATTTGTATAACCAGTTAACTTGGTTGAACCGCTCATCACATCACCAAAATCCGAACATGTAACATTAGTAAGCGAAGCAATTTTTTTCCACCCTAAATTAAAATCCAAATGTCCTGTTTTTTCTTGTGAGGCCGATGCGTAACGAAACATGGTATTTGCTTTAACAAGCATTTTATTATCCGAACTAAACTGTGCATTTTTAGTATAAAAGTGCATAACACCTCCTAACGCATCGCTACCATACATAGTTGATGAAGGTCCAAATACAACTTCAGTTCTATCTAACATATTTGGATCAAGCGTCATAACGTCTTGCAAATGTCCACCACGATAAATGGCATTATTCATTCTAACACCATCAACTACTAATAAAACTTTGTTCGCCTCAAACCCTCTTAAACTTGGGCTTCCACCACCTGCCTGGCTTTTTTGGAGAAACACTTGTCCGCTATTTTGCAATAAATCACCACTAGTCGCAGGGTTAGAAAACTCAATATCCTTTTGCTTTATAATTTCCATTTGATAAGGAATATCCATTTTCGATTCGGCTTTACGATTTGCCGAAAAAACAATTTCATCTAAGTTCACCGATTTTGATGATAAATTAATTAATAGATCAACAACTTCAGCTCCTAACCATATTTTTTTAGTAGCATATCCATACTGAAAAACAAACACTGAATCACCTTTTAATAATTTCGAGATATCGGCTTTTCCTTTAATAGATGTTTTTACCTGAATATTATTTTTATCCTGAATAACAACGTTTTCCAATAGTTCACGAGTAGACTCGTCTCTAACAGTTAATGTTTGAGAATAGGTTGATACTTCAAAAAAAATACACAAAATTGGTAATAGATATCTAAATAAGTTCTTTATAAAATTAATCTGCATTATAATTATTATTTAATTCGGTTTCACTTTAAATTAAAAACAAATTACTTATTTGAAATTAAAATTTAATTTTAAAAAATAATTATTAAAAAAAAATTACAAAAACAC
>JBILOV010000029.1:0-15506 GCA_044374335.1 Bacteroidia bacterium
CTTGTAAAGAGTTATCCCCAGACATATTATCAACATAACGTGTAAATTCTCTGGCTGCAAAATTTTTAGTATCATTCCCTTTTTTAAAATTATCTAACTCCTCTAAAACAGTAATAGGAATAACAACATCATGTTCCTTAAAACTCTTAATTGCTGTATGATCATAAATGATTACGGAAGTATCAAGAACAAATATTTTTCGTTCATTGATTTTTGAAACTGATTTCTTTGCCATAAAACGGATGTTTTTATTTATATAAAACTATTTGTTATACGGCAATAAAACCTAAAAGGTTAACAATAGAAATAAACATCAAATTGTTTATACTTCATTTAAATTAAATATTATTTTTATAATTAAGTTGGTGTAATATGTTTGAATTTATTAAATCAAATGCATAATATTTTAAGAACAATAGAATTTAGAAGTTACAGATATACATACTATTGCCAAAAACTTTAAACAGAAACTATCAAAAAATAAAATAATAACTATAAAAAATTAAACTGCATTCAGTTTATCTAAAAAAGCATCTTTTTTACGACGACTAATTTCAAGTTGGGTATTATCACTCATTATGGCATAACCTCCATCAGCTTTTAAAAATCGAACTACATGATTCATATTTATTAAATGATGATGGTGTATGCGAATAAAATCATTTTCGGGCAATAAATCTTCATAGTGTTTTAAGCTAGCTGATACCATTAATTTTTTGCCTCCAACTAAATAAAAATTAGTATAACTGCCATCAGCTTCGCACCGAATAATATCTTTAATAGTTATTATCTCATATGCATTACCAGTAGGTAATGTTATTTTATTATAGTTATCATCTGCACGTTTTAAATTTTGAATTAAAAATTGCAAATTATCCATGCTTGGTATGGAACTAGCTCTTTTTTCAACTAACCGATTAATGGATGATTTTAAATCCTCAATATCAATTGGTTTTAACAAATAATCACAAGCGCTGTACTTAATTGCCTTTAGAGCATGTTTGTCTGTTGCAGTAGTAAAAATAATATCAAACTTAGCACCTTGTACTTTTTCCAAAACATCAAAACCGGTTCCATCCGGCATGCTGATATCTAAAAATAATAAATTTGGTTTTAATGATTGAATAAGTTCAACACCCTCAGCTACATTTTTTGCTAATCCAAGAATAGTAATTTGCGGAAAATTTTTCTTCAAAATATCAGCTAACATATCTCTGCTCTTTTGCTCGTCTTCTATAATTACTGCTTTCATGTTATTTAGTTTTTAGTTGTTTGATTTAGCTGTTAAAATGAATATTAGTTTTAGTAAAACCAATAATTCAAAACTAACAACTATTTTATATAAGGTATAAACAAATCTACTTGCGTTCCAATTGCTTCATTTTTATCATTATACAAATCTATAATATTTACGTTTAAATTTGATTGATGTATTGTGTTTAAAATTCGGACTCTATCTTTTGTTATTTTCATACCTAAGGATTTATGTCGGGCTGCTGGCTGAAGACTTTGTACTGCCTTGGATTTTTCCCGCCCAATGCCGTCGTCCTTGATTGAAATTTTTATAAACTGATTCACAACTTTTATACTAATATATATCTGACCATTACCTTCCTTAGGATTAATGCCATGCAAGATGGCATTTTCAAGATAGGGCTGAATTAACATAGGAGGAATTTCATCATAATCTCCATCAATAGAAGAATCAATATTAATTGAATAATCGAATTTGTTTTCAAAACGCATTTTCTCCAACTCCAAATACAATTTTATTGCCTCGATATCTTCGTTAATAGTTGTAATTGGCTTTTCTGAATTATTTAAAATAATACGAATTAACTTGGCAAACTTGCTTAAATATTTAACAGCTTCATCGCCTTTACTGTTTAAAATATAATGCTGGATAGAATTAAGAGCATTAAAAACAAAATGAGGATTCATTTGAGCTCTTAGTGCAGTTAATTCAGCCTTTGAAACCTCAACTAAATGCTCAAATTCAATTTGTTGTTTACGTTTAATTTGTAGAACTCTTAATCTAAAAATTATAATAACAATGCCAGATATTGCAAGTAAACAAAATAAAATAAACCACCAGGTTTTATAAAATGGCGGCTTAATTGTAAAAGAAAAAATAGCAGGTTCAATGTTCCATATTCCTTCGTTATTGCAACTCTTAACTTTAAATGTATACTTTCCTGGAGGTAAATTATCATACTTGGTATTATTAACATCAGTGTATGGACTCCAGTCTTTATCATAACCTTCTAATTTATAAGAGTACAATACTTTTTCGGGATCAGTTAAACTTATTCCATCAAAATAAAAACTAATATTATTTAGATAGTAAGGTAATACTGATGTATTCGCTAAAAGAGTATCATCATAACCCAACTTAATGTTTGTAATATTTGTTTTTGAAAGATTATCATTTTCAACAAATTCTTTTGGAGTATACTTTATTAAACCATTTACAGTTCCAAACCAAATGCTACTATCGTTATCTTCAAATATCCCATGTGAATTTGATTCAACACCTGCAAAACCATCAGCTTTCCCATATTTTGTAATTTCTACAATATCGTATTGCAATTTTTTTAAATCAATTCTATTTATACCTTGATTAGTTCCTGCCCATAAATAATGATTGTCTTTTGTAATACCAATGGCATAAACTAATTCCGAACTCAGACCATCTTTTTCAGAAATAAATTTATAACTATGTTTATTTATATTAAACATTAAAACACCATTTAATGTAGCTGCGTATAAATTTCCGTATTTATCTTTACATAAATCAAGAGCTGTTGTTACTCCCTCCGGAGAGGAAATTGCTTGTTGAATAAATTGATTTTTTTCTAATTTAAATAAACCTGCCAAATAAGTTCCTGCCCAAATATTCCCATTGTCATCTTCGATAATACTCCATACAGCATAACCTGTATTTTCATTCGTCTTTACCGGTAATTTATAGTAAGTAGTAATAAACGAATCTCCGTTTTTTTTCATTGAACTAAGTCCATTTTGACCACCAATCCAAACCACATTTTTACTGTCTTTATAAAAACAATTAATTGGTGCTTCTTGCTTAAATGATTTATCAAAAGGAGAACTTTGAATAATTTCATTTTTAAAAACGGAAATGCCTTTTTCGCCTCCAAACCAAACAGAGCCATCATCAAATGGAAGAATAGCATAAATTGAATTACTCAATAAACCTTGTTTAACTGAGTAATTTTTAAAAAAGCCATTCGAGAATTTATATACACCATTATTTTCTGTTGATATCCATAAGTTATCGCTAACGTCGCGCGCTATTTGATATATAAATGCACTGCCTAATCCATTTTGCCTGTCGTAAACAGTAAAACCTTTTCCTCTATATTTAAATAATCCACTATGAGTTCCTATCCATAAATTATCCTCATAATCAAATAATAAAGATCGTATGTGATTGGAGTTATTGTCAAATCCAATATTGTAATAGGTAAATTCCTTACCATTAAAACTAATTAAACCTGTTTTAGAACCAATCCAAACTATTCCGTTTTTTTGACACAAAACGCTAGTTATATTTTCATCAATCAAACCATTATTAATATGAAATACATTGCTTGTCTTTTTTTCTAAATCAAAAATATACAAGCCATTATCGGTACCAACATATATTATATTTTTATCATTACTTTGAGCTATGCTTGTAACATTTATACCATCTGCAACAACATAAAACTGTTTTGAGTTTTTATCTTGTGCAAACAATCCTTTATTGGTACCAACTAAAACACCGTACTTTGTAGTGCATAATAAACATGCTATGTTTATATTCTTAAAATAAGGAACTGGTATTACTTTTTTTCCATCCCAAATACAGAGCCCTTTATTAGTGCCCGTCCACAAGCCAATGCGCGGATCTAAACAAAAACTGGTAACGTTATTAGATGGTAATCCATCCTTAACACTATAATTACTAATTCGACCTTTCATTTTATCAATTACACTTAAACCATCAATAGTTCCAATAGTAATTAAATGAAACTGATCCTCTATAATGGCGTTAACATAATGGTTAGCCAATCCATTTTTAGGAGAATAATTTTTAAATATTTTTCCATTAAATTCACTTGCTCCGCCGTAACCGCCACTCCATAAATTACCTTTACTATCCTGAAACATAGCAAAAATTTGAACGTAGGGTAAGCCGCTTTCAACAGAATAGTTTTTAAAATTATATTGTTGCGGAAAATATTTTAACGGAAAGAAAATTCCGAGAATTAGCAGACTAAAATAATATGTTATTAAATACTTCCTCATAAAGTTGCATCACTAATTTAGGAATTTAATAATTAGTTTATAAATAACTTTTTGTAAGTGGTTATTTTGAAGCCATAACTGGAAAATTAAGAACCAAAAAATACACAGTTTTTCTATTAAAATTCTTTTTTTAAAAGCACGTATATGGTTCAAAATAATTTGATTGAAATCAAGCGCAGTCAAACACACTGATAATCAATTAATTATTTAGTAAAATTTATAGTTTTATAACGTGTATTTTTTGTATTTTCGTTAGCTTAAATTTAAACACACTATGTTAACGTTCCTGAAGAAATTTTTTGGTACAAAATCTGAAAAAGATATTAAAACGATTCAACCTCAAGTTGATCAAATATTAGAAATTTATCCTACACTTGCAAAGTTATCAAATGATGAATTGCGTGCAAAGGTAGATGCTCTTAAACAAAAAATACAAGATGCTATAAAATCTGAGCAAACACAAGTTAATACTATTAAAGCTCGTGTTGAAACAGAATTTGACATGGATATTGATGCTAAGGAAGCACTTTATAAAGAAGTTGATGAACTTGAAAAAGAAATAACAGGAAAAATTGAAGAAGTTTTAAATGAAATTTTACCCGAAGCTTACGCTATTTTAAAAGATACTTCGCGCCGTTTTTCTGAAAATGAAGAATTGGTTGTTACAGCAAATGACTTTGATTCTAAAATATCCAAAACTCAAAAAAATATTGAGATTCGTGGCACACAAGCTGCATGGAAAAACAAATGGACAGCCGCAGGCGTTGATGTACTTTGGAATATGGTACATTATGATGTACAATTAATTGGCGGCGCTGTTTTACATTCGGGTAAAATATCTGAAATGGCAACAGGCGAAGGTAAAACATTAGTATCTACCTTACCTGTATTTTTAAATGCGCTATCCGGAAGAGGTGTTCATGTTGTAACAGTAAATAATTATTTAGCAAAACGTGATAGCGAGTGGAATGCCCCATTGTTTCAATTTCACGGATTAAGTGTTGATTGTATTGATAAACATGAACCAAATACAGAAAATAGACGTCAAGCTTATTTAGCAGATATTACTTACGGAACAAATAACGAATTTGGTTTTGATTATCTTCGTGATAACATGGCGCGCGAAGTTTCTGATTTAGTTCAACGTAAACATAATTTCGCTATTGTGGATGAGGTCGATTCAGTATTAATTGATGATGCTCGAACACCGCTAATTATTTCTGGTCCAACTCCAACGGGAGACATACATGAGTTTATGGAATTTAAACCTCGAGTAGAAAAATTATTGGCAGCTCAAAAGTCATTTGTTCAATTATGTTTAACTGATTCAAAACGTTTATTTGCTGAAGGAAATGAGAAAGAAGCTGGCATAGCTTTATTGCGTGCTTACAGAGGATTACCTAAAAACGGAGCCTTAATAAAATTTTTAAGTGAGCCCGGTGTAAAAGCTCTACAGCAAAAAACAGAAAACTATTATATGCAAGACCAACAAAAGGAAATGCATAAAATTGATGTGGATTTATTTTTTGTAATAGACGAAAAAAATAATTCCGTTGATTTAACTGAAAAAGGAATTGATTTAATTACAGGAACAACTGATGATCCTGATTTCTTTATTATACCAAACGTTGGTGGCGAAATTGCTGATCTTGAGAAAAAAACATTTGCTGACCCTAAAGAAAAAATATTATTAAAGGAATCATTGATGCGTGATTTTAGTGTGAAAAGCGAACGTATTCATACAGTAAATCAATTGCTAAAAGCATACTCTTTGTTTGAAATTGATCAGGAGTATGTAATTGCTGAAGGGCAAATTAAAATTGTTGACGAGCAAACTGGCCGTATTATGGAAGGCCGCCGTTATAGCGATGGATTACACCAAGCGTTAGAGGCCAAAGAAAATGTGAAAATTGAAGCGGCTACTCAAACTTATGCCACTATTACCTTGCAAAATTACTTTCGTATGTATAACAAGTTGGCCGGCATGACTGGTACAGCTGAAACTGAAGCTAACGAATTTTGGGATATTTATAAATTAGATGTTGTAGTTATTCCTACTAACAAAGCAATTTCTCGTAAGGATGAACAAGATTTAGTTTACAAAACAAAGCGTGAAAAATATAATGCCGTTATTGAAGAAACAGCCAAATTAGTTGCTGCGGGTCGCCCTGTATTGGTTGGTACAACTAGTGTTGAAATTTCTGAATTACTAAGTAGAATGCTTAAATTAAGAGGAATTAAACATAACGTTTTAAATGCTAAGCTTCATCAAAAAGAAGCAGATATTGTAGCTGAAGCTGGTCAAGCAGGAACAGTAACAATTGCCACAAATATGGCAGGCCGTGGTACCGATATTAAATTAGGTGCCGGCGTTAAAGAGGCAGGTGGTTTAGCTATTATTGGTACAGAACGCCATGAATCTCGTCGTGTTGATAGGCAGTTACGTGGTCGTGCAGGTCGTCAGGGAGATCCGGGAAGTTCGCAGTTTTTTGTATCACTTGAAGATAATTTAATGCGTTTATTTGGTAGTGAGCGAATTGCAAGTTTAATGGATAGAATGGGATTACAAGAGGGTGAAGTGATTCAACATTCTATGATTTCAAAATCAATTGAACGTGCTCAGAAAAAAGTTGAAGAAAATCATTTTGGAACTCGTAAACGTTTAATTGAATATGATGATGTAATGAATGCGCAACGTGATGTTGTTTATAAACGAAGACGTAATGCTTTAAACGGAGATAGAATTAGTATTGATATTGCAAATATGATTTACGAGGTATCTGAAAGTATTGTTACTGAATTTCATGTTTTAAAAGATTATGATGGATTTACGTTTGATTGTATTAAAAACTTTGGAATTGAATCTCCATTTGATGAAAAAGAATTCAGAAGCGGAAAAGAAGATGATTTAATTCAACGCTTATTTGAAACAGCCGAACATCATTATAGAAAAAAATCTACTGAAATTGCGGAGATGGTTTTACCAGTTGTAAAAGATGTTTATACAAATCCAAATAATAATTTCGAAAATATAGTTACTCCTTTTACAGATGGTATTCGTGCTATTCAGGTAATGGCTAACTTAAAAAAATCTTTCGAAACCAATGGTCGAGAGTTAGTATCTGTATTTGAAAAAACAGTTATTTTAGCAATGATTGATGATTCATGGAAGGAACATTTAAGAGAAATGGACGACCTAAAACAATCTGTTCAAAATGCCTCTTTAGAGCAAAAAGATCCTTTAGTAGTATATAAGTTGGAGTCTTTTAATTTGTTTAGAGAAATGATTGCTAAAACAAGTAAAGACATTATTTCATTTTTGATGAAAGGTGGTTTACCAATCGAAGAAAATAATAATCATAAACCTCAATTACAAAAAGCACGATTTACGCAGGAGCCAGTTCAGCAAAAACCAAAAGAGAAATTAGTTGAAAGCAGAAGTGAAGAAGATGCTCAAGAACAAAAAGAACCTCAAAAACCAAAGCAAATACCTGTTCGTGTAGAACAAAAAATAGGAAGAAATGATCCTTGTCCTTGTGGTAGCGGCAAAAAATACAAAAGTTGCCACGGAGTTGGAGTAGCATAATTTAAAAGCCGCTAAATTGTTTAGCGGCTTTTTTGTATACTATAAAATGTAATTTAATAATACTTTTTTTGAAAATTATTACTACAAAAAAACTCCCTTAGTAATACTAAGGGAGTTTATTTATGAATAACAATGTAAATTATTTGGTAGCGTACATAACATCTTTTACTGCCTTAACAGTACGAGCAACATTTGGTAATGATGCTTCAATTAATGTAGGAGCATAAGGCAGTGGAACATCTGCTGTTGTAATCCGGCGAATAGGTGCATCTAAATAATCAAACGCGTCTTTCTGAACTCTAAAAGCAATTTCGCTTGAAATACTTGCTAAAGGCCAAGCTTCTTCAACTATAACTAAACGATTCGTCTTTTTAACGGAATTAATAACCGTATCATAATCAATAGGTCTTACAGATCTTAAATCAACTACCTCAGCACTTATTCCTTCTTTTTCTAATTCGGCTGCAGCTGCTAAAGCAACTTTCATAATTTTACCAAAAGAAACAATCGTTACATCAGTTCCTTGTCTTTTAATGTCGGCTACACCAATAGGAATAATATATTCTCCTTCAGGAATTTCACATTTGTCTCCATACATCTGCTCACTTTCCATAAAAATAACTGGATCGTTATCTCTGATAGCTGATTTTAATAAACCCTTTGCATCATATCCATTTGATGGAACAACTACTTTTAAACCCGGACAATTAGCAAACCAGTTTTCAAAAGCTTGAGAATGCTGAGAACTTAACATCCCTGCACTTGCCGTTGGTCCCCTAAATACTATTGGGCAATTATATTGACCACCACTCATACTTAAAAATTTAGCTGCCGCATTAATTACCTGATCAATTGCAACCAAAGAAAAATTAAAGGTCATAAACTCAATAATTGGTCGTAAACCATTAACTGCCGCACCTACTCCAATACCAGCAAAACCAAGTTCTGCAATTGGTGTATCTATAACACGCTTAGGACCAAACTCAGCTAACATTCCTTTACTAACTTTATAAGCCCCATTATATTCTGCTACTTCTTCGCCCATTAAAAAAATGGTTTCATCACGGCGCATTTCCTCATTCATTGCTTCGCGAAGTGCTTCTCTAAATTCTACTGTTTTCATAGTTGGATATTTATTGTTTTTTATCCCGATAACTATCGGAAGTCATATGGTTTAGCAAGGTTATTTTCTCCCAAGAGCTATCGGGATGTGTTTGTTCTGATGGCAACATGGCTAATTCATAATAATATTAATGTTCAAATGTAAACAAAATCGAATGTAATTAAAAGAGATTAAGAAATTATACTAATATTCTAAAAAACGGAAAAGATGTCTTAAAATATCTCAGATTTTCCTTAGTAAAACATTCGCTGCTAGAGTTTTAAAGATTTAAAAAAACAAAATACAAATTTGAGTGTTTATCTATTGATTTACGCCCATATTTTTATAAATTTGCTAACCTTTAAAAAAAATAAATACAATGAAAATATTAGTTCCTATTAGTAATGTTCCTGATACAACCACTAAAATAGCATTTACCAATGGAGACACTGAGTTTAATACTGCAGGTGTTCAATTTATTATTAATCCATACGACGAATGGTATGCTTTAGTTCGCGCATTAGAATTAAAAGAAGCCGGGAAAGCAGAAAAAGTTACTGTTATACATGTTGGCTTAGCAGAAAGTGATGCTACTATTCGTAAAGCTTTTGCATTAGGTGCTGATGATGGCGTGCGTATTGATGCTGAAGGACCAGATGCTTATTTTGTTGCGGAACAAATTTCTAGGTACGCTCAAGAAAATGGTTATGAATTAATTATGGCAGGTAAGGAAACAATCAGTTACAATGGTTCTTCTGTTGGTGCTATGATTGCAGGTTTTATGGATTTACCATTAATTTCTTTAGCTACTAAATTTGAATTAGAAGGAAATAAAGCAACTGTTGAACATGATGTGGATGGTGGAACTCAGGTTGTAGACTGCGAATTACCATTAGTTGTTTCTTGCTCAAAGGGAATGGCAGAACAACGTATTCCAAATATGAAAGGTATTATGAGCGCACGTACTAAACCGTTAACCGTTATTCCTGCAAGTGGCTCTGGCAAGCTTACAAACATAAAATCTTACACATTATCAGCAGGAAGAACAACTTGTAAAATGATTGATGAAAATCATATAGATGAGCTAGTAAACTTACTACATACTGAGGCGAAAGTTATTTAAAAAGTTATTCGATATGAGTTATTAGTTGTTAGAAAACAATCCTCAACTAAAAACTAAAAACCAACAACTAAAAACTTAATAAAATGATATTAGTATATACAGAAATAAATAAAGGAAAAGTAAAAAAGGCATCTTTAGAAGCTGTAAATTATGCCTCTAAAATTGCAGAATTAACTGGCTCTAGCGTTACAGCAATTGCTATTAATGCTGATGCAAATCAATTAGAAGAAATTGGAAAAGCAGGAGCAAAAAAAATCTTATCGGTTAAAAATGATGCTCTTTCATCATTAGATAGTATGTTAGTTTCTACCGTAGTTGAACAAGCTGTAAAAGCAGAAGGTTCAAAAATAATTGTATTTTCATTTGACATTACAGGAAAGGCGGTTGCTCCACGCTTATCTGCTCGTTTAAAAGCAGGCTTAGTGGCAGGTGCTGTAGATTTTCCTATAGTAAATGGTACAAGTTTAGAAGTAAAGAAAAACGTATTTTCTGGTAAAGCAACTGCTGTTTATTCTATAAATAGCGATGTAAAAATTATTTCTTTATTACCAAATTCTTTCCCTGTAAAATTAGGAGACAACTCTTCTACAATAGTTGATTTTTCAGCAGATTTAAGTGGGGTAAATTCTAAAATTATAGTAAAAGAAAAAAAATCAACTGACGTTGCAGGAATGGTTCCATTACCTGAAGCTGAATTGGTTGTTTCTGCCGGACGTGGATTAAAAGGTCCTGAAAATTGGGGTATGGTTGAAGAATTAGCAAAAGCGTTAAATGCAACTACTGCCTGTTCTCGTCCCGTTGCAGATATGCATTGGAGACCTCATCATGAACACGTTGGACAAACAGGAGTAGCTATTCGTCCAAATTTATATATTGCCATTGGTATTTCTGGAGCAATTCAACATTTAGCTGGAGTTAACGGAAGTAAAACAATTGTTGTTATTAATACAGACAAGGAAGCTCCTTTCTTTAAGTCGGCTGATTATGGTATTGTTGGAGATGCATTTACGATTATTCCAAAACTAATTGAAGCGGTTAAAAAATTTAAAGCTAATCAAAACTAATTCAATCTTTTTTTGTATTTTAGAATTTCGTAATAATGGAAATGAAGAAAGTTAGATTAGAAATTGTTGGTTTATCATATAGTCAAACACAAAGCGGCGCTTATGCTCTTGTTTTAGGAGAAAGTACTGGTAGCCGAAGATTACCAATTATAATTGGAGGCTTTGAAGCTCAAGCTATTGCTATTGAGTTAGAAAAAATGACGCCTACTCGTCCTCTAACACATGATTTATTTAAAGCTTTTTCTGAAACATTTTCAATTGAAGTTACTGAAATTTTAATTTACAACTTAGTAGAAGGTATTTTTTACGCAAAATTAATGTGCACTGATGGCACTAAAGATGTTGAAATTGATGCCCGTACTAGTGACGCTATTGCATTAGCCGTTCGTTTTAATTGCCCGATATTTACCTATGAGTTTATTTTAAAATCAGCTGGCATTGTATTAGATGATGAATTGATTACAAAAAAAGATATTTCTTTATCGATATCAGAAGAAGATGAAATTGAAAGCTCTCCTTCTGAAGGAGTATATAAATCTAAGTCAACAGAGGAACTTAAAAACTTATTAAACGCTGCTATAGCTGATGAACAATATGAATTAGCATCAAAAATTAGAGACGAATTAAATAATAGAAAAGTATCTTAAATTTTTAATCGTCTTTAAAATTATTTTTTAGAGTATGCCAAATAAACTGCATTTAACTCTTCATACCAAGGCTCACCATATTTTCTAATTAACGGTTCTTTCAGAAATTTAAAAACAGGAACATTTAGTTGTTGCCCACATTCGCAAGCAGGTTTACAAATATCCCATGCATGATAATTAACGGCATCGTAATCTTTATACTCTTTTATTCTAATTGGATATAAATGACAAGACATTGGTTTTTTCCAATCAATTTTTCCGTCAAGATAAGCCTGTTCAATAGCGCACTTAGAAATATTTTTATCATCGAAAAATACAAAAGCACATTCTTCTCCTTCACTTACTAGTGTTGTTGTTAAATCTCCGTCACTATCCAAAACATAAGTGCCCATTTTTTCGACGGCCGCAATACCTTTTTCATTCATATAGGGCTTAACCATCGGATAAACTTTATCTAAAATCTTCAATTCTTTCTTGTCTAAAGGTGCTCCGCTATCTCCCGAAACACAACATTGACCTTTACATGCGTTTAAATCGCATACAAATTTTTTATCAAAAACATCTTCAGAAATAAGGGTATGGTTAATTGCTATCATAAACCAAAAGTACAATAAATAAATTTTGATAAATAAGAATTGATTAACTAAAATAATAAGCTAATAAAATAACGTCAAATTTTCTATACTAAAAATTTAAAGAAGCTTTAATAGCAAATCAAAATTCAGCTTAAAAATAGGAATAATTACTTAATACTTATTTTAGAGGTATAATGTTTCCAATGTAACCAGAACCTTTTTTAGCATTACCACTCATAAATGGTATTGCAATAACTGGTGGACAAACCAATGCTCCCAAACACCCAAAAACTATGGCAAGTGGCTTAATTTTTATCCTTGATGAATTAATAAACATTCTATTATCAATGATAGTAATACCTAAAGGGTTAACATATTTTCTGTCACTTTGCTTAGCGTTAATTGAATTTACTTTATACTTGTCTGTTTTAAATGATCCTGTATTATAATCAAAAACAGCGTATTCTAATTCTCCAACTCCTCTTGGCGTACGTTTCTCATTTTTTTTAGCTTTTTTTTCTGCTTTTGAAATTATCTCCGATCCACCATATAAAGCAAATAATTTACCATCCTTATTTACAACTTTAACATCATAAACATTCCAGTTATTATAGGTGTATTGTCTATTTAAGTTTGACGCCCAAAGTAATTTACCAGTATTATCAACTTTAAAGGTTGTAACATTTGATTTTGTACAATAATAACGCGTTGTGCAATTTCCTTTGCCATCACAAGTTGTTCTAGACCAATTATTCATTCGAGAGGCAAATAATACCACATGGTTATCATCAATTGATTGAATATCTTCAATAACATAATCTCCTGCTAAAGATTCCTCGTTAGATTTTTTTGCTTTTTTACTTTTTAAAACTCCTGCTTTCTTTTGATCTCGTTTATCATTTTCAAATAACTTATCTAATGTTGGCTTATCAAAATAAGTAAAATTTGTAGCAGTCATCGAACTAGTTGCATTATCAATTTCTGCGTAAAAAATGCCATGCATATCGCTTCCTTTATTATCTTTTAATAAGTCGCAAAATAAGCCGTAAATTTTTGTCTTTGTAGGTGTTACTAAATAATCAACGTCAAATAAATTTTTATTGTCAAATTTTAATGGATAAGCTTTATATTTTCCAGTTGAAGGGTTAACCACAGTCAATAAATTATATGAAGAAATCTCATTTTTCATTAATTCTTGACGTTCCTCTTTGCTTAATTTAATGCCAGTATTAACATATAATAATCCGTCGTCACCAATCTCATAGGAAGCTGATAAAAAACGATCTGTAGTAGTTGTAGAATAAGGAAGTGTAATTTGATTAGAAGCATCAAAACTTAAGTCAGCTTTCAATATTTTATATTCAAATTTAACGTTTTCGTTTTTTTCTCTTGGTAACTCTGCACCAATCACAATTTTTTCGCCAGCTTTTTTATTGCCTATTACAAACATGTTAGGATTACTTTTTTTTCCTGAGGCTTTTACTTCATATATTTTTTTAAGTTTTACTTTCTCATTTAATTTCGCATCAAACACTTGGGCATAAAGTTCAGTAGTTCCCTTAACTGTTTTTAACCAAAAAATATTTACGGTATTTTCAAAAACCACTTGATCAAAATAAGTTAACCCTTGCATTTTCTCTTTATCAGAAGCATTTTCTTTATAACCCACAATAGCTTCTTGAGCTACTTGATTCATTGTTGTTTTATCGTAAGCAACAAGTTTTATTTTTGAATTTGCTTTTGCGGGTTTGTAAGCCATTTTATTATACTTGGCATAAACATATTTTGAATTCCCACCAATAAATTCATCAAAAAAACCGTCTTTTTTATTTTGGTATTCTTGCTTTTCAGACCAATTTAAATCAATACTTTGAGAATAAGTATACACTGAAAGCATACATAACGAAATTGTAACTATTATTTTTTTCATTTGTGTTGTGTTTTTAATTTTATTTTCATTTAATTACCAACCTATTCCAAATACATAACCTAGCCCAAACATAAAAGTTGGTTTTGTTGATTTAATTGAAGAAACAGTATATTGTTGTATTTTATTATAATAATTGAAAGGATCATCTATTTCAGTTTTAATGACAGGATTATAATTAATCATTCTATAACCTGCTATGAAAAAAAATTCATGCGACGTTATTAATTTTGTATCGGTTAAAATTTGATAGCCATATTTTAAGGAAAAAATATTATAATTATAGGTCAATTTGCGACTTCCTAAAATCTCGGAGGAGCTATAAGAATAATTATTATTTGGGACAACATAGTTTAATTTATTTGCATAATTTACAAATGCTAATTCAATGTAACTATTTCCATCAAACAAATAACTTTCAAAAATAAATTTTGGCGCTATATAAAAATAGGGGGCTATTTTTTGATGAGTGCTTGCTGATAAAACATCTACTGTAGATTCTTCTCCTTGCAAATTTGTTGATTCACTTAAAAGTATATTTGAACCTAACAATGAAAATATACGGTCCTTATTAAAATTAAAGCCAATACCAGCTTGTAAAGAAAAATTCTCGTGAAAATTTCTTTCGTAATATAATGCTGCAATACTACGTGAAATTAATGTGGGTGAAAATTTAATGAAGTTTTTTGGATCACTTCTATTTGATGAACGGCCACTTGAATTATTCTTAGATTCAATTGATAAAGGTCCACTTCCTTTTGGAGTATATTGTAAATCTAGTTCATTAGAAACAGGAGGTGTAATTTGTGCAACAAATTGGTAGTGAAAAACAAACATTACGCTACACAATATGATATATTTAAAATTGATAACCATTACTGTATTTTAATTAGCGTAACATAATTAGATAAAACTTTTATTTTTTCTTCAATACTTAATCCTAATATTTGAGTATTGTTGGGCAACGTTGTGGTTTCGCCAATAGCTTCAATTAAATTCTTAATATAATTTAACTTAATGGCATATGCCACATTATCAGCTGACTTTATTCCGGCATTGATAACTCCAATTAATTCGCCTTTATCGTTAAATACTGGTCCGCCACTATTACCTGGCTGAATGGCAATGGTAGATTGAAAGGAATTTAACGAACCATTATAACCTGTTTTAG
>JBILOV010000299.1:0-2716 GCA_044374335.1 Bacteroidia bacterium
GAATTAATTGTATTATTAAGTATTACACGATCATCTGAATACGAAAATTCAATTAAATTAATCATGTGAGTAATTTTTTTCTTGAACTTACTATTTAATAAGAACTGATTATTAAAAGCATCCATTAATAGAGCGGAGATATCTTGATCCGATAGTTGATCCTTCTCACCAATTTTCAAAAAAGAAAATTCACTTATCTTTGGGTATAAAATTTCTACAGAATTTTTCATGTTTATACTTTTAAATTATGCTACAACTGGAACACTAGTCCGCTTTTTATTTTCAGGAATCTCCGCCTCTTTACTTTTTATTTCTTCACCATTGAATGCATTTTGGTAGGTATTTAAAAAATCAGAAAGCATTTTTTGATTTTGTCTCATTACTGAATTAAATTGATTATTCAATTCTTCAAACATATTTTTCTCCATATCCAATGTAAAATGCAATTGCTTGCTATATGAATCTGTTATGGAACTTAAAATTTTTCTTGAAGATTCAATTCTTCGATCCATAGTTTCTTTATATTCTTTATTAATTGAATTCCAATCAATTTCATTTGTCTTAAGTTGATTATTAAATTCAGTAAAGAAATGTCGATTTGATTCTACTATTTGTTTGTACATTTTATCAAAAGTTGAGAAAAAGTAAGATGAATTATTATTAGATGAAAAAGCATTAAAGGGAGTTAACCACTTTGTTGAGTTACCACCTAAAAAGTTATCGATAAAACCTTGATTTACACCCCAATCTTTAGTATTGCTAAAAGTTGAATTTAATAAATTGCTATAATAGCCAGTAGTAAGATTTAGTTGTTTATTAAACAAGTCCATCATTGATGTACTTGCGTCATTAAACCATTTTTCAGCCACTTTTGCATTATCTAATAATGTCTCACTTGTTTTAGTTGTTTCCATGTTTTTATTTTTTAGAAAGCAAAGATACATCCGATTAAAACCATCCATCTATAATGGTAATCATCCTAAGAAGTGATATTTAACAAAAAACATTATTTTTTTTCTAAAATATCACTAGAACGTTTTCCTAAAATAGTTTCAAGTTCATCCTTATAAATAACTTCTTTGAGTAATAAAACATCCGTCAACTTATTTAATTTATCTAAGTTGGCCAAAAGAATAGTTTTGGCTCTTTCATGTGCTTCGCTTGTAAGTTTTCGTACTTCCAAATCAATTAATTCACTAGTGGCTTCGCTATAAGGTTTTTGAAAATCGCGATACAAACCTTCCGAATCATAAAAACTAACATTACCAATTTTTTCACTTAGTCCAAAATTGGCAACCATTGAATAAGCTTGCTTTGTAACTTTTTCTAAATCATCCAGTGCACCTGAAGAAGCTTCCTTAAATATAATTTCTTCTGCAGTTCTTCCGCCTAGGTCAACACATAAATTATCAATCAATTGAGAGTAAGTGTAAATCTGTCTTTCTTCCGAAAGAAATTGTGCTGCCCCCAAAGATTGTCCTCTTGGAACTATTGAAACTTTAACTAATGGATCTGTGTTTTTTAACATCCAACTAACGATTGCATGTCCTGCTTCATGATAGGCAATTACTTTTTTTTCTGAAGGAGAAATAACTTTACTTTTCTTTTCTAGGCCTCTAATACTTCGCTCAATTGCTTCCGTAAAATCATCCTTACCAATAGCATTTTTTTTATTTCTGGCAGCTATAAGCGCTGCTTCATTACAGGCATTTGCTATATCTGCTCCTGAAAAACCCGGAGTTTGAGAAACAACATACTCAAGATCAATGGTATTATCAAGAATAAGTGGTTTCATGTGTACTTTAAAAATTTCCTCACGTTCTTGTTTATTGGGTAATTCAAGAAAGATATGCCGATCAAATCTTCCGACTCGTAATAATGCTGAATCTAAAATATCCGCGCGATTAGTTGCCGCTAGAACAATTACATTTGTATTAGCATCAAAACCATCCATTTCTGCTAATAATTGATTTAGCGTACTCTCTCTTTCATCATTAGTTTGAAGAGAAACAGTAGCGCCTCTTATTCTGCCTATCGAATCAATTTCATCAATAAAAACAATACTAGGTGCTTTTTCCTTTGCTTTTGTAAACAAATCTCTTACACGAGCTGCACCAACACCTACGAACATTTCAACAAATTCTGAACCTGATAATGAAAAAAATGGAACACCAGCTTCTCCTGCTACTGCTTTTGCCATATGAGTTTTTCCGGTTCCGGGTGGACCTAATAATAAAACGCCTTTTGGAATCTTTGCACCTAGCCTTGTAAAACGTTCCGGATATTTTAAGAATTCTACAATTTCCATCACTTCTATTTTTGCTTCCTCATAACCAGCAATATCTATAAATGTTATGGAACTTGATTTGCCAACTTCATATTCTTGAGCACCTGATTTACCAAATTCAAAAATAGACCCACGTATACCTTTACCAATTAATCCTATTCTACGCCAAAATGAAATAAAAAAAATTAATAATACTATAGGGAAAATCCAAGAAAATAAATTAGACCACCAACTATCTCTTTTGATATAAACCTCATTCACTTTTTCTTCGTCTGAAAAATTAATTTGAGCTTCCTTTAACTGCTGCTCAAAAAAATCAATTGAACCAATTGAAAAATAGTAGTGTGGTTTTTGTAACTGTAAAAAATCTTTGCGACTGGCAACACCCTTGAATTTTTCCTTGCTCAAACTTCCCTTTTTTATAAATAC
>JBILOV010000212.1:0-4183 GCA_044374335.1 Bacteroidia bacterium
TGACTCTCATAGATAATGTTATCGGAAGCCACAGCCTCAATTATGGCGCTATCCAAGTTGTTGTAACCCTTTGCAATTTCGTTTACTATTTCTAGTTTATTCATTTCTTTATTGTTTATAATAATTCTCTACATATAATTCATAATAGTCATCTGGTTCTCTATCTAAATAATCGAGCTCGTTATGAAAAAGTCTGCTAATGATATATTTTGCTCTTTCAAAATCGAGGTGTTCGTGCTCTTTATTATTTTTTAAGCGCTCAAACATTTTTAAGGAGTGTTCTTGAAGTGTTACTAAAAGTTCTCTTTCTTTTTCGAGTTGTTGTTTTTTTGTCATGTTCTTTAGTTGTTTTGAAAAATGAATAATGAGTGAAAATCTGTTGGATATACAAATGCTATTTGGTAAGAACTTCCAAAATCAGTATCGGATGCATAGTTATGAATTGCTATGCAAGGAAAAGACTTTGGCACCATTTCATTTTCAAAATGGATGGATGTATCATCATCTTCTTCTAGCTCCTTTAAGAGGGATTTATATTCCTGTAGGTTTGTTAATTTTAATTTTATCATAAGGTTTCATAACGTTTTAAAATAAAGGTTCAATATCACTGATTGCTATTTGCTTAAATTGAATGCTGCCATTTTTAATGGTAATTTTTAAAACATCTTTTGCATCATTTTTTGTAGCTACTTTTTTTTGAATTTGAGACAATATTTCCAATCTATTGAACGGTATTTTTTTTAAATACATAACATCCGTTTTACCAATATTTTCTGTCATTATTATTTCATATTCAAAATTTTCATACGGTAACATTAAAGCGTCCATTGGTATTTCTTCAGTAGTGTTATGATTATCTATTGTGCAGCTTATTCCATTAGTGTGAAGGCAGGATTGTTTGCTAATAAATAGATAAACCATATTATTTGATTTATAATTATGCTTAATCCAAGGATATTCTTTTATTAATAAATCTTTATTTAAAATAAATTGTATCATGATTTGATGATTTAGTTATTAATTACTTTCTGCTTTTGATTCAAGTAGCCAATGGCTTTTTATCAATTAGTTTAAATTAATTCCACAAACTCTGTTTTCGCGCCAAAAATTTTGGTTATAGATAATGTCTTCTCTAGCATATTTATCGGTGCATTCAATAATGGTATTTATCATTAATCGTTTTGAAAATAGTTCACACATTAAGTCCACAAGTTCCTCTTCTGGTATCCTTTCTAAACTTGTTTCTAGTAGTTCCTTATTATAATCCTTAGGTTGGATCGACTTATCCATGGAATCACTTTTGAAGCAATCTGCATACATATATTCATGCTTTAGGATGATTTGTATAATTAAATCTGGAAACATGAGTCCTCTTGCATGCTCAAATAGTGAATTCAAGCAAATAGCGTTTAAATAGGCTCTAAAAGATTTATCGTCTGTTTTTTGTTTTTTCGTCATGATAATTTATTTTAATGGTGATAGTTGAGTGTTTAAAAACCTATTTTATTTCCTTGACGATCATTAACTAGAATTTCTTCGTCACAATATTTCATGGTCTCTTCAAGGGAATAGGTTTTACCAAGTAATACGGAATCTAAAAATAACTTTTTAGAAATGTTTTCAATTTGTCCTCCTGAGAAATCGTATTCTTGCGCTAATAGTTGAACATCTTCATGAGATAAATAATTTAGTTTACTTTTCCAGATAGAGGCTTTGGCATCTATGGAAGGTTTTGCATATTTTACTTTGTATAAAAATCGTCTATCAAAAGCTTCATCCAAATTGGAAGTTAAATTGGTTGTAGCCATTAAAATCCCTTTAAAGTCTTCTAATTCCTGAAGGAGTATATTTTGCATGGAGTTATTCATTTGATCAACGCTTGAGGTAACATTAATTCGTTTGCCAATTAAAGCATCTGATTCATTAAATAATAAAATAGGAGTTTGCTCAAAATGTTTAAAGCTATTTTTATAGGTTTCAAAAACCGACTTCAAACGCTTTTCTGATTCTCCTACCCATTTATCTCTTATTTCGCTAATGTTTACAAGTATAATATGACGTTGCGTTTTTCTGGCAAGTTGATATATCGTTTCTGTTTTACCTGTACCGGGATAGCCATGAAGTAATATGGTTAATCCTGGACGCATTTTGTTATCCTCTAACCTTTTTACGATTTCGTTAAACTTTTCTATTTTTAAAAACTCAGAGAGCGTATCAATAGAATGCTGTTCTTGATCATTGTAAAAAAGTACTTTTTCTGGTATCGAATCACATTTAATTAACTTACAAATTCCTGATGAAAAATCTTCTTCCTTTGATAAAAAGCAAGCGTCTTCTCCAAATATTTTTTCAATAGCATCTTTGGTTAATTTGAGTTGCTTATCTGTTTTAAAATCTTCATTCACAAATTCAAGGTATTTTTCAGTAAATAAAATGCTGGCTCTTTTTGAAAGTGTTTTTTTAATAATCAGTTTTTCTACTCTTTCTTTAAATAGGTGAGAGAGCATTCGGTCAACATCAATAACCTCTTCGCCAATAGATGTTTTTGTAACGGCAAAATAGAGGAGTAATTTTTCAGTGTGACTTAAATTTAAATCTTTTGCTATTTTAAATGGATTTATGTCGGCATACTCTTCTTCATAGTCTTTAATAATGTCATTCATTTCATCCGTATCAATTTCTTCCTCGCAATGATCTCGTAAGCAAGTATGCAAGTATTCTGCTGCCACATATACATCAACTTCTTTTTTCTTTATCTCAGGAACGTTGTTATTATATAATGTTTCTACTATATTTTGATGAAGAACGTATGTTTTTTCTTCAGTGCGTCTTAGTCCACGATGAACTCCAATGCTACTTCCTTTGTTTATCCATCCTTTTTTGAGTAACTGTTTGATGATTTTTTTTATTTCAAATAAATCAAAATGATTGAAGTTGCTATGGCGCTTTAATTCATTTAGACTGAAGCTATCTGCGGTGATGGATAAGTAAATACCTAAACAAAAAATGGCTGTTTCTTCTTTAGTTAGTTTTAAAAATTCACTTAATTCAGTAATAGAATCATCTAGCCTTTCTAATTCGTCAGTAAAGCTTTTTTGTTCCTTATTATTGCCCTTTAGTTCAAGCGCAATAGTTTCTATTTTTTTGATAATGTAGGTTTTTTTATTTGATATGGTCATGGCTTTAATTTTTAATGGTATGTTATAATAGTTAAATGATGTTTCATCGTTTTCTTCTTCAATGATATCAATCTCATGGATGTCTTCTGGTAATGCAGGGAAAGTGAGTGTGTAATAAAGTATATCTCCGTTATTTTTAAAGCTTATACTTTCAGGAGCAATGGGAATATCTTTAGCTTCTAGCATTGTATACTGTAAATCAGTACCAGCAGGACGGATAAAGCAGTTGGGGTTTATTCTTACCCAACCTCCGTAACCATGGCGATTGGTATAGCGAAAATCTATCTTCACCTGCTGGCTATCTGATTCTATGTGTATTATTTTATTTGAATTACTAATCATGATTTAGAGTTCTTTATAAGATTTAAAACCATCTATTTTTACACAAACTTTTTTTACTCCTCTTGATTTAAATTGTTTTACCCATGATTTAAAGTACGTTGGGTAATAGTGCTCATCCCATTTTCGCATCATAATTAATACCTCTTTATTAATGAGGGCGCAGTTTTCAATATGTTGCAGGGCTTCAATGAGATTAGTTAGTCCATTATCATCATTATAGAATTCAAGCATGAGTAATTTCTGACAAGTGCCCCCGTTTGAAGATGGAATATAATTTACAGGAAGTTGTTTGTAGTAAACGAAGTCACGAATAGTCATTATTTCATTTTTTCGTAGCTCTATATTTTCTTTAAAATATTCTCTATCAATGCACTCAGAAACACTGTCTAAATTTGTTTCCATTAAAAAAGACAATTCACGATCAATAAAAGATTTTTGGGTGCTTATTGTTCCAACATTTAAGTTTTTACCTCCTGTGCGTTCTGTTATGTATTGAAACTGTTGCTTTGCTTTTGGTGTTAGTTCGCCTATACTAATAATATGAATTTTGCATTTGATATCATTTCTTGCGGCATAGTCAGCAGCCTCTTTAACATTTCCTCCGCAAGTTTCTTCACCATCAGTTACCAAGTATATTTCTTTTTCAGTATCCGTTTCTAATT
>JBILOV010000213.1:0-4156 GCA_044374335.1 Bacteroidia bacterium
TATTGATCAAACATTTGTTTATAGTAACAGAAACCCTCAGGTTTTAAGAAGCCTAGCTCAACTTTATGGAAACGGTAGATTAGCAAACACAGGCTATATGAGTATTTTACCAGTTGATCAAGGAATTGAGCATAGTGCAGGCGCATCATTTGCCCCTAACCCAATTTATTTTGACAGTGAAAATATTGTAAAATTAGCTATTGAAGGTGGTTGTAATGCAGTTGCATCCACTTATGGAGTTTTAGGTTCTGTTGCTAGAAAATACGCACATAAAATCCCTTTTATCGTAAAAATTAATCATAACGAATTTATTTCGTATCCAAATAAATTTGACCAAATTATGTTTGGTACAGTTGAAGATGCCTATAATATGGGAGCTGTAGCTGTTGGTGCAACTATTTATTTTGGTTCTCCTGAATCAGGACGTCAAATTATTGAAGTAGCAAAAGCATTTGAACGCGCGCATCAATTAGGAATGGCAACTATCTTATGGTGTTATACACGTAATAATGCATTTAAAAAAGATGGTGTTGATTACCACACCGCTGCAGATTTATCTTCTCAAGCAAATCATTTAGGTGTAACAATTCAAGCTGATATTATTAAACAAAAAATGTCAGATAAAAACGGTGGTTATACCGCATTAAATTATGGTAAAACACATGCAAAAGTTTATTCAGAATTAACCACAGACCATCCAATTGATTTATGCCGTTATCAAGTAGCAAACTGTTATATGGGAAAAGTAGGTTTAATTAATAGTGGTGGAGAAAGTAAAGGAGCATCTGATTTAGCTGAAGCAGTTACTACTGCAGTTATCAATAAACGTGGTGGCGGACAAGGATTAATATCAGGCCGTAAAGCCTTTCAAAAACCAATGAAGGAAGGTGTTGAGTTGTTAAATACAATTCAAGATGTATACTTGGATAATACAATTACTGTAGCTTAATAAATAATGTTGAGTTTTTAGTGTTAAGTGATTAATATTAAAAACTAAAACCTAATAACTAAAAATTAATAAATGGGTTGGTTTAAAAGATTAAAAGAAGGAATTACAACTACTACAACCGAGAAAAGAGAAACTCCAGAAGGGTTATGGTACAAGTGCGCTTCTTGTAAAAAAATACATACTGCACAAGAACATAAAGCAAATCAATATGTTTGTCTGCACTGTGGTTACCATGAAAAATTAGGAAGTGCAGAATACTTTGAAATCATTTTTGATGATAATCAATTTACTGAGCTACATGAAAATTTAGTAAGTGGTGATCCTTTAAATTTTACTGACACCAAAAAATACACAGATCGATTAACGGATACCATTAAAAAAACCGGATTAAAAGATGCTTTAAGAAGTGGATATGGCAAAGTTAATGGAAATGATTTAGTTGTTTGTTGCATGGATTTTAGCTTTATTGGAGGATCTATGGGAAGTGTTGTTGGCGAAAAAATATCTCGCTCCATTGATTTTTGTTTAAAAACAAAAACACCATTGCTAATCATCTCCAAATCTGGTGGTGCACGAATGATGGAAGCGGCATTTTCATTAATGCAAATGGCAAAAACCGCCGCAAAATTATCGTTAATGGATAAAGCAGGAATTCCTTACATCTCATTATGTACAGACCCAACAACAGGTGGTGTTACTGCCAGTTATGCTATGTTAGGAGATTTAAATATTTCTGAACCAGGTGCATTAATTGGTTTTGCTGGACCGCGTGTTGTAAAAGAAACAATTGGAAAAGATTTACCAAAAGGATTTCAAACTGCTGAATTTGTTTTAGAACATGGATTTTTGGATAAAATTATTCCTAGAACAGAATTAAAAAGTAAATTATCTGCATTACTTCAAATGTTTAAAAACTAATTTTTAAATATTAACCTAATTACACTTAATTATTTTGAAGCAATCCTGATCGTCTTAATAACGCTTTAGGATCTGCTTCTCTCCCTCTAAATCTTTTATAAAGAATAGAAGGATGCTCGCAACCACCGGCAGATAAAATATATTTATAAAAGTCGTTGGCTATTTCTTTATTAAAAATTCCTTTTTCTTTAAAAGCTTCAAAAGCATCTGCATCAATTACTTCGGCCCATTTATAAGAATAATAACCTGATGAATATCCTCCCGGAAAAATATGAGAAAAAGAACAAGATGTGCATGTTTCAGGAACTGAAGGCATTAAATCTGTTTTAGTTGTTACATTCATTTCAAATTCCTTGACGCTAGTTATATTTTTTGGATTTTGACTATGCCAGGCCATATCTAATGTAGCTAAACCAATTTGACGAATAGTTGCTAGGCCACTTTGAAAATTTGAGGAGTCAATAATTTTTTGAATATAATCTGCAGGAATTCGTTCTCCAGTTTGATAATGTTTAGCAAATAAATCCAAACATTCTTTTTCGTAACACCAGTTCTCTAATATTTGAGAAGGTAACTCTACAAAATCCCAATATACACTAGTTCCTGTTAAGCTACCATATTGCCCGTTTGCACACATACCATGTAAAGCATGGCCAAACTCATGAAATAAGGTTGTAACTTCATTAAAACTTAATAAAGACGGCTTACTTTCTGTTGGTTTCGTGAAATTACAAACAATAGATACATGAGGTCTTATATTAGTTCCATTTTCTATTTTTTGATTTACAAAAGAAGTCATCCATGCTCCCTGACGTTTGCCCGCCCTTGGAAAAAAGTCGGCATAAAACACGGCCAAAAATTCACCACTTTCATTTTTTACTTCATAAGTCGTAACATCTTTATGATATAATGGAATATCATTACGTTGAATAAATGATAAACCGTAGAGTTTTTTAGCAGTTTCAAAAACACCATTAACTACGTTTTCTAACTTAAAATATGGTCTTAATAGCTCATCATCAATAGCAAATTTTTCTTTTTTTAATTTTTCAGCATAATATGGAAGATCCCACTTTTTTAAATCCTCTGGACCATTGTTTGCTTTAATATATGTTTTTAATTCTTCTAATTCTAGTTTGGCAAATGATAAAGAGTTATCTAATAAATTCTCTAAAAAAGAAAATACTTTGGTTGGCGATTCTGCCATACGTTCCTCCAACACAAAATCAGCATGAGATTTGTAGCCCAGTAAAACAGCACGATTATGACGTAATTGAGCAATTTGTTTTAATATAGTTTGGTTATCGTATTCATTGTTTTTAAATGCTTTTGAACCATAAGCCTTAAACATTTGTTCTTTTAGGTTTCTATTTTCTGAATAGGTCATAAAAGGTCCATAACTCGGATAATCTAATGTAAATACCCAAGCATTTTCTTTCCCTTTTTCGTTTGCAGTTATTTTAGCAGCTTCAATAATTCCTTCAGGTAAACCAGCTAAATCAGCTTTATTAGTAATTACTAACTCATAAGCATTACTCTCGGCTAACACATTTTCGCTGAAAGTTAACGATAGCTGGTCTTTATCTTTATCTATTTTTCTTAATGTTTCTTTTTGATCATCGTTTAATTTAGATCCATTTCGCACAAAACCTTTATATGTTTTATCTAACAATGTATTTTGTTCAGCATTAAGAGATAAGGTGCTTTTACTATTATAAACCGCCTCCACTCTTTTGTAAAGAGCTACATTTAAAATAATGTCGTTTGAATAATCACTTAGTTTTGGAGAAAGCTCTTTAGCTAAAACCTGCATTTCTTTAGAAGTTTCAGCTAAATTTAAATTAGAAAAAGTCATACTTACCACCTCCAGTAATGCTCCTGTTTTTTCCAAAGCTTCAATGGTATTTGTAAAATTTGGTGCTTCTGTATTATTTACAATAGCATCAATTTCTGCTAAGCCCTGTTTAATAGCAACTTCAATAGCTGGCAAATAATGTTCTACTTTAATTATATCAAAAGGAATGGTATTAAAAACCGTATTAAAACCTGAAAGAAATGGATTGCTCATAATATATATAGATTAAATAATCTCACTAAAAGATACAATCCAAATATACAATGGTTTTATTTATTTGACTATTAAAAGGATTACTATTTCCTTTTATATTAGTCAAAATATGATGTTTAAAATCTTTTTATTTTAAAGAACCAATGCTGATTTACTTACGTTTCTGTATAAAAAAGAAGTGTAAATGTGGCGACGAGCAAAACGCCCTTGCGAATCAGCAT
>JBILOV010000214.1:0-4148 GCA_044374335.1 Bacteroidia bacterium
TGAGTTTTATAGAAGCCCAATCATAAGCAAAATAAAACAATACCGAAAGATACAAGATCCTCGTAAAAAAGACAACTCTCCTACTCTATTAGACTTTGGAGCTGTTCAATTTTTAATTGCTCGCCATTTTGGTTTTTGTTTTGGAGTAGAAAATGCCATTGAAATTTCATTTAAAGCCTTAGATGAAAATCCTACTAAAAGAATTTTTTTATTAAGCCAAATGATTCATAATCCGGATGTAAATAATGATTTAATAAATAGAGGTGTTCAATTTTTACAAGATACAAATGGAAATCAACTGATACCGTTTGATTCATTAACACCAGATGACATTGTTATTATACCAGCATTTGGCGCTCCGCTTAACATAATTGATTTATTAGAATCTAAGAAAATAAAAACAGAAGCTTATAATACAACTTGTCCTTTTGTTGAACGAGTATGGAAAAAATCTGAAAGTATCGGAAAAGAAAACTATACCATCATAATTCATGGAAAACATAGTCACGAAGAAACGCGTTCAACATTTTCGCGAAGCGACAAACATAACAAAGCAATTATTGTTAGAGATATCAATGAATCAAGATTATTATCAGAATATATTTTAGGGAATCGGTCTTTAGAACAATTTAAAATTGATTTTAAAGATCGTTATTCTGAATCATTACATCTTGAACTTGATTTACAAAGAATTGGGGTGATTAATCAAACTACAATGCTTGCAAGCGAAACGCAAGAAATAGCAGATTATTTTAAATCAGTAATGATAGAAAAGTATGGTATTGAAAATATCTCAAATCATTTTGCAGACACTCGTGATACATTGTGTTATGCGACAAACGAAAACCAAGATGCAACCTACGGTTTATTAGAAACTGAAGCCGATTTAGCAATTGTTGTTGGTGGTTATAACAGCAGTAATACATCGCATTTGGTTGAACTATGCGAGCGCAAGTTTCATACATACTTTATTTCTTCCGAAAAAGAAATTATTGATAAAAATACCATTCAACATTTTGATTACCCAAATAAAAAACATTTAACAACCCCTAATTTTTTGCCAAACAAAACTCCTGTTAGAATTATTTTAACAAGTGGAGCATCTTGTCCAGATTCTGTTATTGAAGGCGTTATACATAAAATAAATAGCTTTTATACAAACATTAAATCAACTGAAGAAGTGATTAAACATTTATCAAATTAAATCCATGCAATTAAAATTAACAAAACCACTCGCTTTTTTTGATTTAGAAACTACCGGCGTCAATGTTGGAACCGATCGAATTGTAGAAATATCAATAGTTAGAGTAAACATTGATAATACAACAGATATTCTTACAAAAAAAGTGAATCCAACTATTCCAATACCCGAATTCACATCAAAAATTCATGGCATATATGATAAAGATATTATTGATTGCCCAACATTTAAAGAACTTGCTCCGCAATTATCTCAGTTTTTAACAAATTGCGATTTGGCTGGATTTAATTCCAATAAATTTGATGTTCCTGTTTTAGTGGAAGAATTTTTGCGTGCCGATATTGATTTTGATTTAAAAAATAGAAAATTAATAGACGTGCAAAATATTTTTCATACAATGGAACCTCGTAATTTAACTGCTGCTTATAAATTTTATTGCGATAAACCATTAATTAACGCGCACTCTGCAGAAGCTGATACTATTGCAACTTATGAAATTTTTAAAGCTCAAGTTAATCGTTATCAAGATTTGGAATTAGAGGATGAAAAAGGAAATAAATTTACGCCTGTTAAAAATGATATGGCAGTTTTGAGCGCATTGTCCAATCGCAATAAAAACGCCGATTTAGCGGGTAGAATTGTTTTTAACGAAAAAGATATTGAAGTATTTAATTTTGGAAAACATAAAGATAAATCAGTAAAAGAAGTTTTTGAAAAAGAACCATCTTATTATAATTGGATGATGCAAGGTGACTTTCCATTATACACAAAAAAAATCATCACTCAAATTCGATTGAGTATGAAGTAACCACCATGCACGAATTAGAACCTTTTTACAACTGGCAACATTTATACATCGCTTCCGAAGATGAAGATTCTCCATTTTATGGAGCAGAGTATAGCGAATTTACATTTACTAATACCGTATACAATTACTACATACATCCCCAGTGGGATGATATGGGAAGCGAAACAATGTACCTCAAAATACAATTTGTAGATTATGATGAAAAATATGCAATCATTGAATTAATAGGTGAATGGAATGATGCTATCAATAACGACATCATGTTATTAAAACGAGATATTATTGATGAACTGGCATTTCATGGAATAAATAAATATATTATCATTGGTGAAAACGTATTAAACTTTCATCATTCTGACGATTCATATTATGAAGAATGGTTTGAAGATGTGCAAGAAAATGATGGTTGGATTGCCTTTATAAATTTTAGAGAGCATATTTTAAAAGAATTCAAAGTGGCTAACTTAGATTATTATTTTATTACAGGTGGCGAATTGAATGATTTTGAATGGCGTAAATTTTCTCCCGGTCAAGTATTTGGAAATATTTCGAAAATTATTTCTAAACGTTTAGAGTAATTGTAATAGAAATATTATTATGACGTGGCTGTTACCTTAAATTTGAAATTAATAATTCGATTTTACCACACACTGCGTGAGGGATGCAAACGAAAATCCTTTTTTGTGAAACAAAAAAGATTGAAGTGACAGCCCGGTCCGGCTCCCGACGGACACGCCCAAAAGATCAAATAAAAATAAACCAAACTATATAACATTTGTTAGTACATAAAATGCTCATTCCATTTTACAAACTATTATATTTGATATTGATTTAATAACAACGTTTTGGCAAAAGAAAAAGATATAACTACTCTCAATCCTAAAGAATATATAATTATTAAAGGTGCGCGTATGCACAACCTTAAAGGTATTGACGTGGCTTTACCACGAAATAAATTTATTGTGATTACTGGTTTATCAGGTTCCGGAAAATCATCTTTAGCTTTTGACACGTTGTATGCAGAAGGACAAAGACGTTACGTAGAAAGTTTGTCTGCCTACGCCCGTCAATTTTTAGGAAGATTAGAAAAACCAAAAGTAGATTATATCAAAGGAATTTCTCCTGCAATTGCCATCGAACAAAAAGTTATTTCACGTAATCCGCGCAGTACCGTTGGTACAATTACCGAAATTTATGATTACCTAAAATTATTGTACGCTCGTGTTGGTAAAACATACAGTCCAATTTCTGGCAAACTCGTAAAACGAAACACGGTAAGTGATGTGGTTGATTTTGTAAACACATTATCAAATGAAACTAAGTGTTTAATTTTATCAAAATTAAACATACCAAAAGATAGAACCTTAGGAACTTATTTAGAGTTACTAAATCAACAAGGTTTTTCCAGAATTTTAGTTAATAATCAGGTAACTAAAATAGCAGAATTTGATGCGAAAAAATCAAAAAAAACAGACACAATTTTTTTATTAATAGATAGAATTGTTGTTGATATAACAGATGAAGATCTTCAAAACAGAGTGGCTGATAGTGTGCAAACTGCTTTTTTTGAAGGGAACGGAGAATGTGAAATTTTTATTGAGAAGAAAGACAAATCATATAATGAACATCATTTCTCTAATTTATTTGTAGCTGATGGAATGTCGTTTGAAGAACCTGATATGAATTTTTTCAGTTTCAACAATCCTATTGGTGCTTGTAAAACCTGCGAAGGATTTGGAAGTATAATTGGAATTGATCCGGATTTAGCAATTCCAAATAAAAGTGTATCTGTTTATGATAATGCAGTTGCATGTTGGAACGGAGAAACTATGTCGTATTACAAAAATCAATTAGTTAAAAACGCACATAAGTTTGATTTTCCTATTCATAAACCAATTGTACAATTAACCAAAGAGCAATATGCTTTACTTTGGAGCGGTAATGAATACTTTGAAGGAATAACTTCTTTTTTTAAAATGTTAGAAAAAGAAAGTTATAAAATTCAGTACCGTGTTATGTTAGCTCGTTACAGAGGAAAAACATCTTGCCCAGATTGTAACGGAACCCGCTTGCGAAAAGATGCCAACTATGTAAAAGTTGGAGATAAGGGAATTTCTGAGTTAGTATTATTACCAGTTT
>JBILOV010000030.1:0-15201 GCA_044374335.1 Bacteroidia bacterium
TTCCATTTTTCATTTTTAATATTAATAATTCCATTTTGAGTAAACAACAATCCATGACGCGCATTACGAGTAGGCATTACGCAATCAAACATATCAACTCCTAAAGCAATACTTTCTAAAATATTAACAGGTGTGCCCACTCCCATTAAATAACGCGGTTTATCTACTGGTAAAATATCACACACAACTTCTGTCATGGCGTACATATCTTCTGCAGGTTCTCCAACAGATAAGCCTCCTATTGCATTACCTTCTGCATTTTTGGAAGCAATATATTCGGCAGATTGCATGCGTAAATCTTTATACACGGAACCTTGAACAATAGGAAATAAGGCTTGAGAATAACCATATTTTGGTTCCGTTTCATTAAATCGTGAAATACATCGATCCAACCAGCGATGCGTTAGACCTAATGAGTTTTTAGCATATTTATAATCGCAGGGATAAGGCGTACATTCATCAAAAGCCATCATGATATCTGCACCAATAATACGTTCGATATCCATTACTCGCTCGGGTGTAAATAAATGTTTACTACCATCAATGTGAGATTTAAAAGTAGCACCTTCTTCGGTTAATTTACGAGAATTAGCCAATGAAAAAACTTGATAACCTCCACTATCTGTTAATAATGGCTTTTCCCATCCGTTAAATTTATGTAATCCCCCAGCACTTTCTAAAACTTCTAAGCCTGGACGTAAATATAAATGATACGTATTTCCTAAAATAATTTGAGCTTTAATATCATCTCTCAATTCATGCTGATGTACTGCTTTTACAGTAGCTGCTGTACCAACAGGCATGAATATAGGAGTTTGTATTTGACCATGGTCGGTATCAATAACACCTACCCTGGCTTTTGACTGTTTATCTTTGTGAAGAAGTGAAAATTTCAATTGTTATTTTTTAGAGCATAAAGATACATTTTTTTGTAGTGTAGTCTTTTGATTGTAAAATTTTTACCACTTATTAGCAAAAAGCTACCAGATACAAAGTTAAAATATAAAGTTCTGTTAAAACGTTTGTTTTGGCATAAGCATTGAAACTGTTATTTCAAATAATTAAAAAAAATCATGAAAACCTCTATTAAAACCTTAACTACTATTTGTACAGTAATTATTAGTTTAAGTTTATCTGCACAAAGAAACCATAATGCCGATAGTAAAAATCCGAAGCAACAAAATAATCCTCAACCGGATCAAAACAATAATCAAAACAGCCGCCATAATAACAATCATGTTTGGTCATTAAACCAACATCACGGTGTCGGAAACTGGGGAGGAGTGACAGTTCAAATTGGATCTTATCCAAACCATTATGGATATAACTATGGATACAATAATAACTTTTACAACACAAAAAAAGCTGCTAGAAACTCAATCCGCCAAGCAGCTCAAGTTATTGGACAAGCTTTACAGTATAGTGATTGGAATGACACCTACTCTCCTTGGTTAGCAAAAGCTGTTAGACACCAACAATATGCAAAGCAATTGTACTTTTGGGGAGATTATGTAGGCTCTTTAAATCATGCAGAACGCGCCGGTTTTTTAGCTTGGAATACCTTAAGTTATTTTCATAATTCGTTTGGATATGATGATGGATTTGCAGGAGGTAATCATCCTAACCCATATAGCGACCCGAACAATCCATATTACAAACAAAATAATTCAAACAATCAAGCAAATACAAGTTCAGATGAAGATTTTATTTACAGAAAAGGTTCGCCCGATAAAACAATTGAAAATAGCGGTACAACAAAAAAAGAAGTACATCCTAATCCTGAACAAATAATAAATATAACAGAATTAGATGGTTCTTTACCTCAAAGTAAATTAAATGATAAAGAACTTTTAAAAACTAATATGAAAGATTTGGATATTGAGTAAAAACTTAATTCTTAAAAAATAAGTCCGGCAAAATATATTGTCGGGCTTATTTATTTATATTTAACCCATGTTACAAAAATTACCTAATACATTACTGGCAATACTTAGCGGACTTTTATTTAGCGCTGGATGGTTTTCGCCATTCACTATTTTTATTTTTTTGGCATTGGTTCCATTGCTAGTTCTGCAAGACAAGATTTCAAATGAAGGAGCATCTTCTCGAAAAAAATTAAAAATAATTGGATTTACCTATCTCGCTTTTTTTATTTGGAATATTTGCGTTACGTGGTGGATAAGTTATGCATCTTTTGGAGGCGCTGCTATGGCTATTATTTGCAACCCAATTTTTATGGTGGTTGCATTTATGATTTGGTATAATTTAAAACAACGCATCAATAAATCGTGGGCAATTTGGTTCTTAATTCCAATTTGGTTAGGATATGAATACGGGCATACTTTATGGGATTTAACATGGAGTTGGTTAATTATGGGCAACGCGTTTGCATTTACTCATAATTGGATTCAGTGGTACGAATATACAGGAACATCAGGTGGAAGTTTATGGGTATTAGTTGTCAATATTTTATTTTTTATTGCCTTAAAAAACAATAGCTATACAATAAAAAGTTTTGCTAAACCTATTGCTATTATAATAATTCCAATTGCTTTTTCTTATTTAATTATATCAATTAGTACTACTCATTTAAATTCCAAAGACACTTATAAAACAGTTGTAGTTCAGCCAAACGTTGATCCATATAATGATAAATTTTATTTTGAACCATCTGTTCAGTTACATAATTTATTAATGCAACTTAATGGAAAATTAGATTCAACGGTTGATTTTTTAGTTTTACCGGAAACCTACTTAACCGAAAATATTTTTGAAGGGAATGAAAATGAATCTTATTCACTACATTTTTTAATGGATAGCATCATTAAAAACAATCCTCAATTAACTATTATTTCGGGCGCAAACACACTATATGCATTTAAACCAAACGAAACAAAGTCTTCAACTGCTCGAAAATTTAGCGATGCCGAAAAGTATTTTGATTCATTTAATACAGGAATGCAATTAAATAATGACGGTATATCCTATTATCACAAATCAAAATTAGTTCCAGGGGTAGAGCGCATGCCATTTCCAGCCTTATTTAAACCTTTAGAAAATTTAGCTATTGATTTAGGAGGAACCATGGGAAGTTTAGGCACACAAGAGGAACGTACGGTGTTTTTTAGTCATGATAAAAAAGTTGCAATTGCTCCAGTTATTTGTTATGAAAGCGTTTACTCTGATTATGTGGCAGAATATATTAGAAATGGAGCAAATCTTATTTTTATACTTACTAATGATGGGTGGTGGGAAAACACTCCTGGTCATAAGCAACATTTAGCCTACGCCAGATTAAGAGCTATTGAAACTCGCAGAGAAATTGCCCGTTGCGCAAATACCGGCATTTCATGTTTTGTAACACCTTACGGAGAAATAGAGCAAGCTACAGCATACTGGGAAGATGCAATTATTACAAAAAACCTAACGCCAAATAACTCTCAAACATTGTTTGTGAAATTTGGAGATATCATTTCATACGCTTGTTCACTTATAGCCATTTTACTATTAATTTGGAGTCAATTGTTACGTTTTAAAAAATCATAATAGGGTAATAAATTTGGGCGTGCCCCGCAAAAGGCTGCGGGTCGTGCTTTACGCTTCAATCTTTTTTTTCGTACCTCAAAAAATGGATTTTCGCTGCAATCACTCACGCAATTCATCCAAAATTAGACGTATAAATTTCTTCTTCAAATTAATGTGCATGAAGGATAGAACGGAAAAACTTTTACGTAAAGGAGAGAAGTAAAAGATTACTCAAAAGGATTTATTGAATTTTAATGGCTTTCATGATATCGCTTCGCTAAGTTGCATTGATAGCCTGACAGCTTTTCGCGAGCATGCCCAAAAAATTAGTTTGGGTGAACTCTAATAATTAGTAAATTTAACCTCGAAAAAACTAACTAAAACTAAACACTATATATGGAAAAATTTGATGTAACCATTATTGGTTCTGGTCCCGGAGGATACGTAGCTGCAATTCGTTGTGCTCAATTAGGAATGAAAACGGCTTTAATTGAAAAATATTCAACTCTTGGAGGCACTTGCTTAAATGTTGGTTGTATCCCTTCTAAGGCTTTGTTAGATTCATCTGAACATTTTCATAATGCGGTTCATAATTTCAAAGAACACGGTATTGATATTAATGCTCCAAAAGTAAATATCAAACAAATGATTGAACGTAAGCGCGGTGTTGTTAAAATGACTTGCGATGGCATTAATTTTTTGATGAAAAAAAATAAAATTACAGTGTACACTGGTGTAGGAAGTTTTGAATCTAAAACAGTTATCAATATTACAAAAGCAGATGGTACAAAAGAACAAGTTGAAACTATAAAAGCAATTATTGCAACGGGTTCAAAACCGGCATCATTACCGGGAATTGAAGTAGATAAAAAACGTATCATCACTTCTACTGAAGCTTTAGAAATGACGGAGGTACCAAAACACTTAATTGTAATTGGTGGTGGCGTTATTGGTTTAGAATTAGGAAGTGTGTATGCGCGTTTAGGATCTAAAGTTTCTGTAGTTGAATTTATGGACAGATTAATACCTGGAATGGACGCTAGTTTAGGAAAAGAATTACAACGCGTGATGAAAAAAACGTTAGGCGTTGAATTTTATTTAAAACATAAAGTGGCAAGCGTTGTAAACAAAGGTAAAGAAGTTACTGTAACTGCTGATAATGATAAAGGTGAGAAAGTTGAATTAAAAGGTGACTATGTGTTAATGTCAGTTGGACGTAAACCATATACCGAAGGATTAAATTTAGAAAAAGCAGGTGTTAAATTAGATGCCCGCGGAAGAGTTGAAGTTGACGCTCATTTAAAAACAAGTGCCGATACTATTTATGCTATTGGCGATGTAGTTGTTGGTGCTATGTTAGCTCACAAAGCTGAAGAAGAAGGTGTATTTGTGGCAGAACAAATGGCAGGACAAAAACCACATATTGACTATAATTTAATTCCGGGTGTTGTTTACACTTGGCCTGAAGTTGCGGCTGTTGGGCAAACCGAAGAGCAATTAAAAGAAAAAGGTGTTAAATATAAAGTGGGGAATTTTCCATTCAAAGCAAGTGGAAGGGCTCGCGCCAGCATGGATACTGATGGTTTTGTAAAAGTATTAGCTGACGAAAATACAGATGAAATATTAGGAGTTCATATGATTGGCCCTCGCACAGCTGATATGATTGCAGAAGCAGTTGTAGCTATGGAATTTAGAGCAAGTGCCGAAGACATTTCTCGTATGAGTCACGCTCATCCAACATTTACTGAAAGCTTAAAAGAAGCGGCCTTAGATGCAACTGGCAAACGTGCTTTACATATTTAGGAACTGATAAAAGACACAAGATAAAAGACAGGTTAAACTATAATCTGTCTTTTTTTATTTAACAAACAAAATCATGACTGAAGAATTAGATTCGAAAATATACCCGATGGGAAAAGTAAATCAAGTTGAATTTACTAAAGAAGTTTTATATCGTTGCATTATGATGGTTGAAGCGGCCCCTGTTAGTTTAAGAAAACGATTAGAAACAATTTCTGAAAAAGATTTAGAGTTAACTTATAAAGAAGGCGGTTGGACAATACGACAAATTGTACATCATGTGGCTGATTCGCATATTAATATGTTGATTCGTTTTAAATTAGCATTAACTGAAGAAAACCCAACCATAAAGCCTTATAATCAGGATTTATGGGCTGCAATGGCAGATTATAAATCGGCGCCACTAGAAAGTTCATTAATAATGTTTGAAGGAGTTCAACAACGTTTTTCGGCCTTATTAAAAACAATGAGTGAAAGTGATTTTCAGAAAACATATACACATCCCGAATACAACAAACAATATACGTTATCTGAAGCAACTCAATTATATGCCTGGCATGGCATGCATCATGTAGCACAAATTGAAGGAATTTTTAAGTAATTTTTCTCAACTTCACTACAAAAAAATACAAAAAAAATCCTCCTCTGCCAATGGCAGAGGAGGATTTTTTTTGAAAAGATTAATTTTACTTTAAAAATGTATCTATTGAAAAAATATTTGCAATTGGTATATGTTCAATTACACTCGAAAGTTGACTTTCGTCTGTTGCAAATATTTCGGTTGCAGGAATAAATTTGATTCTTCCTTCGTGTTCGCCATTTATAATTGTACCGTATTTCCTTATTCCATTAATTAAAATGATCATTGCCTGAGTCGTATTCATAATATCTTGTTTTTATTACTTTTAGTTAGGCAAACCTAGTGCCAAAATGTGACAAAATGTTTAAGGCAAGGTTATCAAAATGTAATTGCTTAATGCTAACGAGTTACCTAATGCGTTAAATTTTAATAATATATTATAAAGCAAAAAATCCGTTAACCAAATAGCTAACGGATTTTCAACTTATAATATAATACTAGATTACATATGAGAATCTAATTTTCCGGCTAATACATTTTTAGCAGCAACACCAACGTGTTTTTCAACTACTTCTCCGTTTTTAAAGAATAAAATTGTAGGTATGTTTCTAATACTATATTTAGCAGAAATTTCAGAGTTATTATCTACATTCACTTTTCCTACAACTGCTTTACCAGCATACTCAGTTGAAAGTTCTTCAACTACAGGGCCAACCATACGGCAAGGACCACACCACTCTGCCCAAAAATCTACCAATACAGGCTTGTCTGATTTTAATACTAATTCTTCGAAATTTGCGTCTGTTATTTCTAATGCCATTTTATTTGTGTTTTAAGGTTTATATTTTTTGAGTTACTAAATTAAGTCTGTTATACACAATAATCAAACTTTAAACCAAATAGTTTTCCATGCCTTTTTGACATTATTTTAAATAAAGGCAGATGACTCCTCATTTTAGGACTTTCTTTTATAATACTATTAATTTTAATATCTTAGCTAAAAATAAATTATGGAAGACAACAATTTTACAAATCAAAATCCTCAACAAGGACAAAATATAAATCAACCATTTAATAGCAGTTTTATACAAACACCTGTTCCTAATTCAACTGCTGTATTGGTTTTAGGAATTTTATCCATAGTTTTTTGTTTCTGTTATGGTTTTATTGGAATGGTTTTAGGAATTATTGCTTTAATACTTGCATCGAAGGGAAATACATTATACAAGGCAAATCCAAATGCGTATTCATTATCATCTTTCAATAATTTAAAAGCTGGGAAAATTTGTGGAATTATTGGAGTGGTTCTATCATCACTATATTTATTAATAATTGTTTTATACCTTGTAATTATTGGTACCGCATTAACAGCATTACCTTGGTCGCAAATGATGAATCAATAAAATAATAAGTGCTTTTGAAAATTTCAAAGGCATTTTTTATTTTCACAATTATGATTAATTGGTTAGAACATCACTTATTTTCCTGTTTTTTTAAATCCTATATTGGAATTAATTGCCCTGGTTGCGGCATGCAACGAAGTTTGATAGCATTATTAAGAGGAAATTTTATTGAATCCTTTAAGTTTCATGCAGCGCTTATTCCATTTATTATAACTATCCTATTACTATTTCTTCAAATTCGAATTAAACACGTAAATGGAGGTAAATGGGTTATGTGGGCTTTTATAGTAACCACAACTATTACTGTAATTCAATTTATTTTAAAGCAAATAAATATTTTTAATTAAAAAATTACTAATTAGCTTTTTTTAGCAAACTAAAATCTTTTTTAAACCGTAATAAGTCTATTATGTTGTATTTATTTTCATTCATAAATACTATAACTAAAATTGATGAGGCTACAAAATAAGATATGATAGTGGAGTAACACGCTCCCAATAACTGATACCTTGATACAAAATAATGACTTGTACAAATAGTTGCTAATAAACCAAATGCGTTGGCTGTCACTAAAATTTTTTGCTTTCCTAATCCGGCAAAATAATGACTAATAATAGTAGCGAAGCTTATAAACAAAATGCCAGGAGATAAATACAACATCACTGTTTTTACATGTATAAAATCTTCGCCCAATAAAAAAACAAAAAAATCTCTCGGGATAAAATATAAAACTATCACACATAAAAAACTTAGTAAAAAACACACTTTGGCTAACAAAAAAGTAATTCTCGCATTGTTAGTTGAATCTTTAGCATTCGCAATATAAGTTAAAATAATAGGAGACACACTGCCGCTAATAATCCATAATGACTCGATAAGAGATGAAGAACTAGAGTATATACCAACCAAAATAGTGTTACCCAATAAATAAAAATTATATCGATTACTAAGCATGTGACACAAATTGGCTAATTGATTATAAAATCCATTTTTCAAAATATTTGCTGGTTCAAATATTAGTAAATCACTGTGTTGATTTTTAAAAACTTTAAATACCTGAACGATAGATAATAAAATTGCAACTGAAAAAGAAACATATAAAGCAATAATATAGCTATCGGCAGTTTTATATTTAAAATAAAAAAAAGCAACTAATAATGTACCTAGTAATAAAGTTGGCTGAAGAAAATTAAGAAAATTATACTCCCTGATTTTTTCTTTAGCTAATAAAATAACCATATGAAACGAATGTAAAATAATTATAAAAGAAAGAATTCCAAGATGAATCCACTGTTCTTTAATTCCTATATCAAACCAAACAAAAAGCACCACCATTATTACAGAACAAAATAGTGTGCAAAGCGCAGTCCAGAGTATCCCTAAAGAATATATTTTTTTCAAAGAAAATTTAGGGATAAAATATACTAGTGCATATCCTGTATAAATCTCATTAATAACCTGAATAATGGCAATATTTAAAATAAGTAAACTTATTTGTCCACGCACATCACTTCCCAATTGCTTAGATGAAACTAATAAAATAGCCAAATTCACAAAGGCAACAAAACCTTTGGTAAATAATGTTGATATGATGTTTTTTAACAAACTAAGCTTTTAAAAAAGAATTCTAAAAATATGAATTTTTAACGGACTTGTTACATAACCGTAAAATTTGCTCTATATTGTATGCGTATTATTTTTTAAGATAAAATTGAGGCGATTTATTAAAAACATATTATTATTTGCGGCACCGTTATTTATAAAAAAACGGGTTTTTGCACATTACCATTCTTTAAATTGGAAAAGCCTTTCTAAATCAGAATTTGATGCCGAATTGTTGCTTTTGGATTTTTTACTAAAAAAAGATTCCGTTTTATTTGATATTGGTGCAAATAAAGGTGAATACGCTTATTATGCTGAAAAAATAATGAATCCAAATAATATCTATTTATTTGAACCTGAAAAAAAATTAAATAAACAATTGAAAGCAATTTTTAGTAATTGTCATATTTATGATATCGCTTTATCTGACAGCAAAGGAATTCATCAATTTAAAATTCCTATAATTAATGGGGTTATTGATAACTGTTTAAGTTCACTAGAAGTTAAAAACAAAGAAGATAACGAAACTGAAGCGATTATTTACAATGTAAAAACTGATACTTTAGACAATTTCACGAAGGAACAAAACGTATGTCCTGATGTCATAAAAATTGATGTGGAAGGTCATGAATTATCTGTTTTAAAAGGTGCCAAAAATTACATCAAACAACATCATCCTACATTAATTATTGAAATAGAACAAAGACATCATAAAAATATTCAGATAGAATCTGTTTTTAATTCATTTGAAGAACAAGGTTATAATTGCTTCTATTATTCAAAAAAAGAATCTCAATTATTTTCATTTGAAAACAAAACCTATTTAACAAATACGAAAGACTACTTCGGCAAAATTGATTATATCAATAACTATATTTTTATTCATAGCAATAATACAACGATAAAATCCGTTGATGTCATCAATAAAGAAATTGCCATAAAAACCAAGCATTGAGTTTCCGCAAACATAAACAAGCCTTAGTGTTTTTTTCAGCCGGGGTTGGAGATGCAATACTTCTTGTACCTTTAGTTAATGAACTTAAAAAACAAGGCTATCAGGTTACTGGGCTATTTACTTCTGCTTTTAATTGTGAATCTATATTTGAAAACACAACGATTTTTGATTTTATAGAAGTAAAGAAAACTAAATTTTCACTTCTACTTTTTTCGATATTCCATTTTAGAAAATATGATTCGGTTTACTTAAACCATTTTTCATTTAGCAAATCTCATCTTACTTTAGCAGCCTTAATTGGGAAAGATATTTATACTAACTATAAAGATTTAACCGCTCAACAAAGCTCAAATTCTATTCACTTTATTGATACGAAACCCTATACACACGACGCTTTACAACATTTGTATTTATTAAATCAACAAGCAATTTTATCTGATTTAGATTTTAATCTTCATTACACACCTCAACAAAAAAACGTATTTAACCTTCCTGAAAAGTATATTGCAATACAAGTAAGTTCTTCTAATAATAATGCGCCTTATAAAAATTGGGCAATTGAAAAATGGTTAGAATTATTTAAACACTTAAATAATTCTTTACCAAATACAACTTTAGTATTATTAGGAGATAAGACCGAAATTTATTTAAATGAATTAGTAAATAAATCAAACTTAAAAAATAGTATTTCGTTAATTGGAAAAACCAACCTAAATAACGTGCTGGAAATTATTTATACTTCGCAATTTTATTTAGGCTTAGACAGTGGCTTAATGCACCTTGCTGTCGCATTAAATAAACCAACCTTTACAATTTGGGGAGCTTCCAATCCGCTTTTATATGGTTATGATTGGATGGCAGAAAAGCATAAAATTATTTCATTAAAATTAGATTGTGCGCCATGCAGTTCATGGCTGAATGCAAATACAACCAGAGTTTCAAATCCATTAACCTGTCCCGATTTTAAATGCATCAAAGGTATCTCGGTTGAAATGGTTAATTCAGAATTAGATAAATTTATTAAAACTAGTTTATTTCTCTTACCATCAAGTAATGTTGAATAATATCCCACAATTAAAGGTTGTCTCTTAAAAATTAAAACGCTGTCAGGGTACCCTGACAGCGTTAGAAAAGTTAAAAGACCAAAAAATTATACTCTTACTGCTTGTACTGATTTTATTTCGGGAACAGCCTTCATTATTGTTTCTTCGATACCTGCTTTCATCGTCATATGACTCATACTGCAGGTACTACAAGCGCCTTTTAATTCAAGCATTGCTGTGTGTCCATCAACTACTTCAAGTAATTCAACATCCCCACCATCCGCTTCTAAATAAGGGCGAATCGTTTTTAAGGCATTCTCTACTCTATCAAATAATTCTTGGGACATTTTTTAGTTTTAAAGTTTTGAAAGTTGCGAAGTTTTGACTTTTAGATATTTATTGAACTTTCTAAACTTTCCTAACTTCTCAACTTTCTAAACTGTCATTATTACTTACCTAATTTCTTTTTTAAATTTTGATCAATCGCATCTAAAAATTCTTCTGTATATAAATAATGTTCGCCGTGATTAACTTTGTTTCCATGCGTACAAACCGCTAAATCTTTAGTCATTTTGCCACTTTCAACAGTTTCAACACAAACTTGTTCTAAAGCTTGACAGAAATTAATTAACTCTTGGTTATTATCTAATTTTCCACGGAATTCTAAACCGCGTGTCCAAGCAAAAATACTAGCAATAGGGTTTGTAGAAGTTGGTTTACCATTTTGGTGGTCACGGAAATGACGGGTTACAGTGCCATGCGCTGCTTCTGCTTCCATAATGGTGCCATCTGGAGTAATTAAAACAGATGTCATTAAACCTAATGAACCAAAGCCTTGCGCTACAGAATCAGATTGAACATCTCCATCATAATTTTTACAAGCCCAAACAAAATTACCATTCCATTTTAAAGCGGAAGCAACCATGTCATCAATTAAACGGTGCTCATAAACAATACCTGCAGCTTCGTATTTTGCTTTATAATCTGCTTGGTAAATTTCTTCAAAAATATCTTTAAAACGGCCATCGTATTTTTTTAAGATGGTGTTTTTAGTAGATAAGTATAAAGGCCATTTTTTGTTTAAGGCTACGTTAAAACAAGAATGAGCAAATCCACGAATAGACTCTTCAACATTATACATTCCCATTGCAACACCTGGTCCTTTAAATTGGAAAATGTCGTGTTCAATTACTTTTCCATCTTCGCCTTCAAACTTCATGGTTAATTTTCCTTTTCCAGGTACTACGAAATCAGTTGCTTTGTATTGATCACCAAATGCATGACGACCAACGATGATTGGAGCTGTCCAGTTAGTAACTAAACGAGGTACATTTTTACAAACGATAGGCTCACGAAAAACCGTCCCATCTAATATATTACGGATAGTTCCATTAGGAGACTTCCACATTTGTTTTAAGTTAAATTCTTTAACACGAGCTTCATCAGGAGTAATAGTAGCACATTTGATGCCAACACCATATTTTTTGATGGCCTCGGCAGCATCAATAGTTACTTGGTCATTTGTTTCATCACGGTACTCCATTCCTAAATCGTAGTATTTAATATCTACGTCCAAATAAGGAACAATTAATTTATCTTTAATAAACTTCCAAATGATGCGAGTCATTTCATCACCATCTAATTCTACTACCGGGTTAGCTACTTTAATTTTACTCATAATATTATATTGAAATTGGATTTTAAAAAGTTGCCCAAATTTATAAATATTATGCGGCTCTACAAATAATTGTTTTATAAATTGTATGCTGATTAGCCACTAAAATTTATTTTATTTTGTTTGATAAATAGAATTTTTTAAGTTGTTATACTATCCTTACATTTGCATTCTATATAAATTTTGTATGAAATATTCATGTTGCCACCAGTACAAAAACAAATTAAAATAACATGAATAAACCATATGACCTTTAAATATCAATAAATATTTACATATGAAATAGCCATGTTTGCTAAAACACAAACACAAATGAAGATAAACTGGCTAAACCATATGACAACTAAAAAACAATAATATCTACATATGAAATAGCCATGTTTGCCCAAACACAAACACAAATCAAGATAAACTGGCTAAACCATATGACAACTAAAAAACAATAAATAGCTACATATGAAAATTACCGAACATCTTAAATCTGCGAAAGACACTTTATTTTCTATCGAAATACTTCCACCTTTAAAAGGAAAAAGCATTCACTCTATTTTTAATGGCATTGATCCTTTAATGGAATTTAAGCCAGCCTTTGTTGATGTTACTTATCACAGAGAAGAATACATTTATAAAAAACGAGAAGGCGGCTACTTAGAAAAAGTAAGCATTCGTAAACGCCCCGGCACAGTAGGTATTTGCGCTGCCATTATGAATAAATATAATGTGGAAGCAGTTCCGCATATTATTTGTGGCGGTTTTACGCGCGAAGAAACAGAAAATGCTTTAATAGATTTACAATTTTTAGGAATAGATAATGTGTTGGTTTTGCGAGGTGATAGTATTAAAACAGAATCTCAATTTATACCAGAGCCAGGAGGTCACAACTATGCTATTGATTTAGTTAAACAAGTGCGAGACATGAATTCGGGTTTATACTTGGATGATGAAATGAAAGATGCCTCGCCAACTAATTTTTGTATGGGAATTGCCGGTTATCCTGAAAAACATTTTGAAGCCCCAAATTTGTATAGCGATATGAAATGGCTAAAAGCTAAAGTAGATGCTGGCGCAGATTATATTGTAACACAAATGTTTTTTGATAATAAAAAATACTTTGAATTTGTGGAACTATGCCGCAAAAACGACATTAATGTTCCTATTATTCCGGGATTAAAAATATTAAGTTCTCGATCGCAATTAATTGCATTGCCTAAAATTTTTCATATTGATTTACCACAAGATTTATTTGTGGAATTAGAAAAATGCAAAGACGATAAAGCCGTTAAAGAAATTGGAATTAAATGGTGCATTGAACAAAGTAAAGAATTAAAAAAGGCCAATGTTCCTTGCTTACATTACTATACAATGGGCACATCAGATAGCACAAAAAGAGTAGCTAAAGAAGTTTTTTAAATAAAAAAATAAAATGTCAGACTTAAAATATAATTTACGAGGTGTTTCAGCATCTAAAGAAGATGTTCATAATGCTATTTCAAATATAGATAAAGGATTATTTCCTCAAGCATTTTGTAAAATTGTTCCTGATTATTTAACGGGTAGCAATGATCACTGCATTATTATGCATGCTGATGGAGCTGGCACAAAATCATCCTTAGCTTATGTGTATTGGAAAGAAACCGGTGATTTAAGTGTTTGGAAAGGCATTGCACAAGATGCAGTGATTATGAATATTGATGATTTAATTTGTGTTGGCGCCACTAATAATATTTTATTATCGTCTACCATTGGTCGCAATAAAGGTTTAATTCCGGGTGAAGTTATTTCGGCCATCATAAATGGAACTGAAGAAGTGTTACAAAACTTACGCGACAACGGTATTGATATTCGCTCAACAGGCGGCGAAACAGCGGATGTGGGCGATTTAGTGCGTACATTAATTGTAGATAGTACGGTAGTTTGCAGAATGAAACAATCCGATGTTATTTCAAATCATAATATAAAAGCAGGTGATGTAATTGTTGGCTTATCATCATCAGGTAAAGCAACTTACGAAACTGAATATAATGGCGGCATGGGAAGCAATGGTTTAACCAGCGCTCGCCACGATGTATTTAACTATACCGTTGCCGAAAAATATCCTGAATCCTACGACAATGCTTTACCAAACGAAGTAACCTATTGCGGACAATTGAACTTAACTGATAAAATTGAAGTAAGTTATACTGATATTAAGGGCGCAGAAATTAAAGAACAAATAACAGCGGGAAAATTAGTTTTATCTCCAACCAGAACATATGCTCCAATAGTTAAAAAATTACTATCAACCTTAGGTACAAAAATAAGCGGCATAGTGCATTGCAGTGGCGGCGCGCAAACTAAAGTATTGCATTTTGTAGAAGGTGTACACATTATTAAAAATAATTTATTTCCATTACCTCCATTATTCAAAATAATTCACGAGCAAAGCCAAACGGATTACAAGGAAATGTATAAAGTTTTTAATATGGGTCACCGTTTAGAAGTTTACTTGCCTGAAGAATTAGCTCAAGAAGTAATTGCGATTTCAAAATCATTTAATGTGGATGCTCAAATTATTGGACGTGTAGAAAAGTTTGATACTTCGACAGGCTCAGCAACAGGTAAAAAAGTGACTATTGAAT
>JBILOV010000283.1:0-2915 GCA_044374335.1 Bacteroidia bacterium
AAATTTTATCAAATCCATTCAATTACTCAATAGATGAAGAATATGAAACGGATGGTGAAAAATTAAAATATGCCGCTTCAGAAGAAGAATTGAAAGAAGAATGGCGTAAAATGTTGAAATACCAAACTCTTGCACGTTTAGATGAAATGTTAACTAACCAAGAAAAAGCTAAAGCAAAAAAAGATACTGTATTTACCGAAAAATCTTTTGACAGCTTAGAAGTTGATGCTCGAAGAAAAACATTGAAAGCAAATATCGATTGGTTTAAACGTTTAAATAAAATCACCTTAAAAGATCGCTTTTCTGCCTATGTTAATACAATAACCGGCTTATACGACCCTCACACTGAATATTTTGCTCCAAAAGAAAAAAAGAAATTTGATCAAAGTATGAGTGGACAATTTGAAGGAATTGGAGCTCGTTTACAAGCTAAAGATGGTATTTTAAAAGTTTCGGAAGTAATTGTTGGATCGCCATCATTTAAGCAAGGTGATTTAAAAGCCGGAGATGAAATACACAAAGTTGCACAAGGGGCTAACGAACCTGTGGATATTACAAATATGGATATGGATGATGCCATAGATTTAATAAAAGGAAAAAAAGGAACAGAAGTTAGATTAACTGTAAAAAAACCAGATGCCTCTTTTAAAATAATTTCTATCATTAGAGATGTTATTGAAATGGATGAAACATACGCAAAATCAGCTATATTAGATAATAAAAACAAAATTGGTTATATTTATTTACCAATGTTTTATGCTGATTTTACTCGTAATGGCGCACATCGTTGTTCTGCCGACATGAAAAAAGAAATTTCAAAGTTAAAAGATCAAGGAGTTGAAGGAATTATAATTGATTTGAGAGATAACGGTGGTGGCTCTTTACAAGAAGTTGTTGAAATGGCAGGTTTATTTATTCCAAGGGGTCCAGTTGTTCAAGTAAAAGATAAAGCCGGAAAAGTATACGTTATGGATGATAAAAATTCTGATGTTTCATGGGAAGGTCCTTTAGCCATTATGGTTAATCATGGCAGTGCATCTGCTTCAGAAATTTTAGCAGCTGCCATTCAGGATTATAAAAGAGGCGTTATTATTGGTACACAAAGTTTCGGAAAAGGTACTGTTCAATCTTTTTATAATTTAGATCAATATTTACTGCCTCAATTTGACACCGTTAAACCTTTAGGTGAAGTAAAGATTACAAATCAAAAGTTTTATAGAATTAATGGTGGAGCTACTCAATTAAAAGGCGTTATGCCAGATGTTATTTTACCAGATCCTTATGCATTTATTGAAGTTGGAGAAAAAGAAATGGATTATCCAATGCCTTGGGATGAAATAACAAAAGCAACCTATGATGAGTATACTTCAATCAACTACTCGAAATTAAAAAAAGGTAGTTCAGAAAGGGTAAAATCAAGTTCTGCTTTTAAATTAATTGAAACAGAATCTAAAGAATTAAAATCTAAAAAAGACGATACAAAATATAATTTGAAAATCGAAAAGTTTAGAGATGAACAAAAGCAATTGCGAGAACAATACAAAAAATACGACGATTTAAAAATTGATATCAAAGGGTTCTCTGCTTCTTTATCAAATTATGATAAAGAGATTTTAAAAGCAGATACTATAAAATTAAATAAAGAAATAAAGTGGACAAAAAATATTCAAAAAGACAACTATATTTTTGAAGCCAGCAATATTATTAATGACATGAAGTAGTTATTAAATATTTTATAAAGTATTTCTTTTAATGTTTGTTTACTTTATTAAATTATTATTTTCACTTAATTATAAAATTATATGATCGTAGAACAATTATACACAAGCTGTTTGGCCCAAGGAGCTTATTATATCCAATCAGAAGGAGAGGCAGCAGTTATTGATCCTTTAAGAGAATACAAACCCTATTTGGATTTAGCTGCAAAAAACAATGCAACCATAAAATATGTTTTTGAAACTCATTTTCATGCCGATTTTGTTTCGGGGCATTTAGATTTAGCTAAAAACACAGGTGCTGATATTGTTTTTGGTCCAAATGCTCAAACTGATTTTAAAAGTGTAGTTGCTAAGGATAACCAAGAATTTAAAATTGGAAAACTCACAATTAAAGTGCTACATACACCTGGTCATACATTAGAGTCATCTTCATTTTTACTATTAGATGAAAACCAAAAACCACAGTGTCTATTTTCTGGAGATACTTTATTTATTGGAGATGTTGGAAGACCAGATTTAGCTATTAAATCTGACTTAACTCAAGAAGATTTAGCAGGAATGTTATATGATTCCCTTCATGATAAAATCATGGTTTTACCAGATGATGTGATTGTTTATCCAGCTCACGGAGCTGGTTCTGCCTGTGGTAAAAATATGAGCAAGGAAACTTTTGATACTTTAGGTAATCAAAAAAAAACAAATTATGCATTAGCAAATATTACTAAAAGTGCCTTTATTAAAGAACTAACTACTGGTATTTTACCAGCACCTCAATATTTTGCTAAAAATGCAAAACTAAATAAATCAGGTTATGATAATTATGATGACATCGCCATAAATGGCTCTAAAGCATTATCAATTAATGAAGTTAAACAGTTATTAGAAACAACTAAGGCTATTATTTTAGATGTTAGAAAACCTCAAGAGTTTGCAAAAGAACACATTCCTAATTCCATATTTATTGGTATTGATGGGCAATTTGCACCATGGGTTGGCGCATTAATTACAGATATAAAGCAACCAATCATTTTAGTTACACCAACAGGTCGCGAAGAAGAAACTGTGATGCGTTTAAGTCGTGTTGGTTATGATCATTGCATTGGATTTGTTGAGGGTGGAGTAACAGAATGGAAACATGCCGGAAATAAAACATCATCTATCTTGTCAATTTCAGCTGATGAATTTACGGGCAAATTA
>JBILOV010000052.1:0-11102 GCA_044374335.1 Bacteroidia bacterium
AAAAAATTGTGCCTGATATTACATTGAAAAGCAATGGCATTAACTTGAATGAAGTATCTGTTATTTCAATAAAAAAGACAGTAGAGTTTAAAAATGGGATGATTGTTTTGAATGTTGAAAATAGCATTATGGCTGCAGGCAATACTGTTATTGATGTTTTAAAAAGAATTCCAGGTGTAACAGTGGATAATAAAAATAACATCTCTATTTCAGGAAAAAAAGGTGTTCGTATAATGTTGGATGGAAGGATGCAGCAATTATCTTTAGAACAAACAATAGCAGCACTAAGCGCTATGCCAGCAGATTTAGTGTCTAAAATTGAGGTGATGAAAAATCCACCAGTAAAGTATGATGCACAAGGAAATGCTGGAATCATAAATATTGTATCTAAAAAACAAAACACAAAAGGATATAGTGGAAGTGTAAATTATAATCCAGGTATGGGTCAACGCTTTGGAAATTCCTTGAACGCTTCACTCAACATTAAATCAAACAAGTTAACGGTTTATACTAATTTAAACGGAATGTATAAAACCTTTTTTGACAGATATGATTTTACAAAAAATGTTGATTACCAAAATAATACAACTATTTTTAATCAAACTGGTGTGCATGAAAATTTACGTAAGTTTTTAAGTGGAAAAATTGGAGCTGATTACAATTTAACTAAAAAAACAACAGTTGGATTTTTGGTATCAAGTTCTATAAATGATGCAAATCCTACTGAGCATGGTTACACATCAATTAATGGTTATAATGATACAGGTTTTGATCGTTATAATTATACATCTGATGAAAAAACAATTTGGACAAACCCTAACTTTAATTTTAATGCTGAACATAATTTTGATACCCTAGGAACTGTTTTAAATGCATCCATTGATTATACTGGTTTTAAAAACATATCTGATAGAAAAAGCCAATCTCAATTTTTTAAAAATGATAACTCTTATGCAAAATCGCCCTTGGGTTATGACACAAAAAATAAATCTAATGTTTCAATTTTTACACAAAAATTAGATTTTAAAAAAAATATTTCGTCTTCTTGGGTAATTGAAATTGGAGCAAAAGCAACTTTTGTAAAAAATATAACAGATTTTGTTTTTGAAAGAAGAGATACCATTTCCGGTATTTATAAAAGTGATGCTGACTATACAAATACATATCATTATAACGAAACCTTAATCGCAAGTTATTTAAATTTTAGAAAGCAATTTAAAAAAGGAAGTTTAGGATTTGGTGTAAGGACTGAAAACACCAACATTACTGGGAAAAATATAACCAACGGTTTTTTGTTAACTAAAGATTATTTAAATTTTTTTCCAAATCTTTCATTTGATTACGAGTTAACTAAAAAACAAAATTTGCAGTTCAATTATAATCGTAGATTAGACAGACCTGATTATTCGCAATTAAACCCTTATAAACGTTTTGAGGATCAATATTTTTCTCAAATCGGTAATCCTAATTTAAATCCTCAATACAGCGATAATTTTGACTTCTCACACACTTATAACCAATGGCTAACTAATAGTGTTGGCTATGCTTATTATACACAAATTATTACTGGAGTTACATTGCAAAACGATAGCACAAAGCAATCACTTCAAACGCAAATAAATTTATCAAATGGTAATTATGTATACTATAATTTATTTATTCAAAAGCAATTAAAACAATGGTATTCGTTTGAATTTTCGGGTAATATTTACTTTAGTAATTTTAATGGAAGTTTAAATTCAGGAGTTATTAAAACAACTAATGTAGCTTATAATTTATATCTCAATAACGATTTAGTTTTACCTAAAAACATTAAATTACAACTAACAGGCCGCTTTGATGGTCCAAATACATTTGCTACAACTTATATGAAAGCTAGAGGTAGTTTGGATTTTGCAGTAAAAAAAACGTTTTATAAAAATCAATTTAGTTTGATGTTCCAATTTTTAGATATGCTTTACACTGATATTGATAGAAGTGACTATAAATTTGAAAATCAATATTATTCTTATAATTCAAAAGATGATACCCGAAGATTTAGATTAACTTTGAATTTTAAATTTGGTAAAACAAATATAAAAATCAAGGAAAAATTAAGTAACGAACAAGAAACAGGACGATTGAAAAAAGATTAAACATGAAAAGTATTGCCACTATTATTTCTTATCTATTTCATCCTTTATTAATGGCAACTTATGGTTGCCTTATAGTTTTTTTTGGTTTAACAAATACAATCTATTTTTTATTTACACCTTTAAAATTAAAACTCATTTTAACATTAGTCATATTTTCTTTTACGTTTTTATTGCCAGTTTTAAACTTATTAATATTACATAAGTTTAATTTTGTGTCGTCTTTAAAAATTGACAAACAAAGCGAACGCACGTTTCCTTTAATTATAACAGCTTTGTGTTATTTTGGATTGTTTTATATGCTTTTTGATTTTAATATTTGGCCCGCTATAAAACTATTTATTTTGGGTGGAGGAATTTGTATTTTAATTACTGCGGTTATTAATATTTGGTGGAAAATTAGTGCGCATATGATTGGTATTGGTGGTTTATTAGGCGTTTTAATTGCTATTTGTTATTTTATGCAGATACAAATCTTAAGTGTTATTTCAATTTGTATAGTGTTGGCTGGTTGCATTGCTTTTGCTCGTTTATTTTTAAAATCACATACAGCTGGGCAGGTTTATGTTGGATTTATTTTAGGGTTTCTTCTGCAATTTTCTTTATTTTTCTTAGCACAAAGGCTTACATTTGTATAGTCACAAAAAAATGATGAATTTAATAACGGGAGCAACAGGATTAGTAGGTGCACATGTTGCATTACAGCTATTAAAGCAAAATAAGGGGGTTGTTGCTATTAAGCGAAGTACAAGTGATGTATTAAAAACTAAAAAGTTATTTTCTTATTACACTTCTGATTCTGAAAATTTATTTAATAAAATAAAATGGATTGATGCAGATGTAACTGAAATCTATTCATTATTAGATGCATTAGATGGTATTGAAACCGTTTATCATTGTGCAGGTTTTGTTTCGTTTAACTCAAAAGATAATAAGCAAATGCATCTTATAAATGCAGAAGGAACGGCAAATGTGGTGAATGCTTGCTTAGAAAAAAATATCAAAGCTTTGTGTCATGTAAGTTCAATTGCAACTCTGCAAAATCCTGATATTACTAAAAATATTGATGAATCTGTTTATTGGAAATCTTCACCAACTTCGAGTGATTATGCTATTAGTAAATATAACGGTGAACGTGATGTTTGGCGAGGAATTGAAGAAGGCTTAAACGTAGTAATTGTAAATCCAGGTATTATTTTAGGGCCAGGTTTTTGGAATCAAAGTTCTGGTAGATTATTTGAAACGTGTTACAACGGAAATCCTTTTTACACGAAAGGCTCAAGCGCAACAATTGATGCAAAAGATGTTGCAGATTGTATGATTCAGTTAACAGAAAATAAGCATTTCAATAAAAGGTTTGTGTTAATTGAAAATAACTATTCTTTTAAAGTTTTATTTTCGCTAATTCATAAAAACTTAGGTAAAAAGGAACCAAGTTTTGAAGCCGGAAAGGTAGTATTAACGTTTGGAAAATGGTTTGATAGTTTGAGATGCTTTATTTTAGGGAAAGAGCAACTGATTACCAAAGAAACAGTAACTTCAGCTTTAGACCAAAACACCTATAATAATAAAAGAGTTAAAGAAGCAATTAATTTTGAATTTATTGCTTTGGCTGATACGGTAAAATTTGTTACTAAAGCTTATTTAAATGATTTAAAAAAATAAATAGATGTCAAAATACATTTTTATAATGATTACCATTGGCTTTGCGGCGCTAGTATTAAGTACATCTAAAATTAGTGGTAATGACACTATTAACGAGAATAATAAAAAATTAATTGATTCGAGAGTTAATTTTCAGAATCCAAAAGTAATTACTTATTTGCCACCTCCACCAGATTCAATTTCTGAGATTTCTATAAATCTAGTGGGGGATTTAATGTGCCATTTACCTCAAACCAATAATGCAAAACTAAACAATGGAGAGTATGATTTTAATCCTAGTTTTGAATATATAAAACCCTATTTGCAAGATGCAGACATTACGATAGGTAATTTAGAAACTACTTTTGCCGGCACCAATCAACCTTATGCGGGTTACCCTGCTTTTAATTCGCCAGACGCTTATTGCACAGCATTAAAAAATGCAGGTTTTGATTTTTTAGTTACGGCAAATAATCATAGTATGGATACACGAGAAGCCGGTTTATTGAGAACAATTGAAGTAATTAAAAAACATAATTTAGGATATGCCGGAACCTATTTAAATCAGCGAGATCACGATTCTATAAGGATAATAACTATTAAAGATATTAAATTAGCTATTTTAAACTATACATATGGTACAAATGGCGCCTATCCAATTTCTAATCATAAATACATGCTCAATGTTATTGATTCTGCCGGAATTATCACTGCTGTAAAACAAGCAAAATCACAAGGAGCAGACATTGTTTTAGTGTTTTATCATATGGGCTTAGAGAATATCACAGAACCTACAAAATCACAAAATGATGCAGTGCGTTTTGCATTAGATGCTGGGGCTGCTCTAGTAATTGGGGCGCATCCGCATGTGATTGGTCAAACAAAAAAAATGTATTCTCAAACTATCAATGATTCAGTGTTTGTGGCATATTCATTAGGTAATTTTTTATCAAATCAATATTGGAGATACACTGATGCCGGCGTTATTTTGAAATTGAAAATCGAAAAAAATTACACTAAGAATAAAACATCATTTAAAGAAGCAAATTTTTTACCTACATGGGTTTATAGAGGTGATGGAGCAAAAAAAATGCATATTTTATTTCCGGCTCAGTGGGGAAATGATACAGTAAAATTACCTGCATTTTTAACAACTACTCATCAACAAAAAATGGTGGAAGCATTTGAGGACACAAAAAAAATCCTTACAAATAACAACCCACAGTTATTGCTGTATTCTTTAAAATAGTGATTTATTTCATAAAACTGAAAAAAAATGTGTTTTTTTTTGGTTTGATAATAGAAAACAGTACTTTAGTATATTATAAACCGAGATATTTTTTTAGAAGAATTTTATGCATATAGCAATTGCCGGTAACATCGGTTCAGGAAAAACAACATTAACATCATTACTTGCCAAGCATTACAAGTGGACACCTCATTATGAGGACGCTGATGATAATCCTTATTTAAATGATTTTTACGATGATATGCAACGCTGGTCATTTAATTTACAAGTATATTTTTTAAATTCTCGCTTTGGTCAGGTTCAAGAAATTAGACAAGGCAAACAAAAAGTTGTTCAGGATAGAACTATTTACGAGGATGCATACATTTTTGCACCAAATTTGCATGCAATGGGTTTAATGACAACTCGCGATTATGAAAACTATTTTAATTTATTTAAATTAATGGATAGTTTAGTAAAAGCACCTGATTTAATAATTTACTTAAGGGCTTCTGTTCCTACTTTAGTAAAACAAATACAAAAGCGTGGTAGAGATTATGAAAACTCAATACGTTTGGACTATTTAAAAAGATTGAATGAAAGATATGAAGCTTGGATTACTACTTACGAAGGTGGTAAATTGTTAATTGTTGATATTGATGAAATAAATTTTTCTGAAAGTAAAGAAGACCTAGGAAAAGTTATTAGAATGATAGATGCAGAAGTAAATGGTTTATTTAAATAATAGATATTGAGTAATAATTTACATAATGAAAAAGAATTTGTTCGAGAGCAATATGAACAAATGATACTTGCCCATCAGCAAGATGAAACTATTTTGGTTTCTCATTATGGTGAATTATCTCAAAGCGTTATATCTAACCTAGAAGGAAGTGTTGAGCAGAAAATAACATCGTTAGACATTTCAAAAGGACCCATAAAAAAGATATTTTTCATAAGTGTTGAAACACTTCAAAATATGCTTTTACATGGTCAAAAAAATAATGAAGGCGAACAACATAATTTTTTTATTTTAGTTAAAAACGGAGTTAAATTAAAAGTAATTTCTTCAAATTTAGTTGCAAATACATCTATCCCTTCTTTAGAAAAACAAATAAATACCATTAATTCTTTTGATGATGAAAAGGAGTTAAAAGCTTATTATCTTGAACATTTAGAGAATAATACCATGAGCGAAAAAGGTGGAGCAGGACTAGGATTTATTACAATTGGTATGAAAAGTGGTAATAAATTACAAGTTGAATTTCAAAAAATAAATGATCAGTTTTCTTTATTTACATTAACTTCCGCTGTTGATTTAGGCTAGTCTTTTTACTGTATATTCTCCTTCAGTTCCTTCAATTAAGTTTAGTCCACTTTTTTTATTTCTTCCAAGCAATCCAAATTCATTTTCTATTCCTAAAAATTGTGCTCCGTTATAGGTAGCAGCAGTAAGTAAGGGTTCAATTGAAATATCTGGCTGGTATTTTAGGATAGTATTAATTTCTTCAATAATTGATAACTGACTATTACTTGCCAAACTATCAGTGCCCAATGTTAAAGTACAACCATTAGCAGTTAATAAAGAAATATTAGGCAATGTGTTTTCAATATATAAATTAGCATTTGGGCATAAACACCAAAATAATTGCTGATGTATTTTTTTTACAGTTTCAATATCATTTTTATTGCTAAAAGTATTATGCACTAATAATGTATTTACTTTATTATTAAGTGAAGTGATTATAGTTTGCAAACTACTTTTACCGGTAGCATTAAAATAATCTATTGGTAAACCTATTGTTTCATATAATCTCAAATAATCCCCTGTTTTATATTTAAAAAACTTACTTTCAGCTTCACTTTCCTGATTATGAATAGAAGTTGGTTTTTGTTCTGCTTTACAGTAATCAGTAATTTGTTTTATGAGTTCTAATGAAGCACTATATGGCGCATGTGGTGCCAAAGAGTTTGATAGATTATTATTTTTATAAATTGAAACTAAATTTAATCCTTCATTAAAAACCAAATCTGCTCTGAGCGGATTTAAAGCAATTAACTCAATAAACGTATGGTAATATATTGACGATTGTTTTTTTATAGAGATAGAATTACTGGTATTGCTAATGTCACCAACAGCAACAATACCTTGCCTTTGCATTTCTTTATCAGCTTGCAACATTTCCTCTATTTGCAATTCAAGAGATAATTCGTTTCGATGTTTTATAACGCCTAATCCAAAATTAACAATACCTGTATGTTGTTCAATAGTATTTTTTAAGTGACTTAATTCTAAATGACAATGTGTATTTATAAAACCTGGGCAAATAATGCCGTTCATATGCTCTATAAAACTTGGTTCAACCTTATCTGTGGTTGTAAGGTCATGAATTGCGCCATTATCTGTCAATACAATAATTGTATTGTTAGGCAAAAATTCTTTACCAGAAAAAATACGGTTGGCAGTTATGTAGCGCATGCTCAAATTTAAGAACTTATTCATCGAAAATCATGTGTCTTTTTCAGTATTAATAGATAACTTTGCAAAATACCATGTCAACAAAAAAAGATATACGCGCCTTAACTGAATTAGAAATTATAGACATCCTAAAAGAAAAAGGAGAAGCTAAATTTCGGGCAAAACAAATTTATGAATGGCTTTGGCAAAAAACTGCCCATAGTTTTAATGACATGTCAAATTTATCAAAACCACTAAGAGATTGGTTAGGCGATAACTTTGTAATTAATGCTGTTACAGTTAGTGACATGCAGGTGAGCACTGACAGAACTATTAAATGCGCCATGAAGCTGGCAGATGGTAATGTTGTTGAAAGTGTTTTAATTCCCACAAAAACGAGAATGACAGCATGTATTTCATCTCAAGTGGGTTGTAGTTTAACTTGTAAATTTTGTGCTACAGGAAAATTAAAACGGTTACGTAATTTAAATGCTGATGAAATTTATGATCAAGTAGCATTGGTTAAAAATTTAGCAGAAACAAAATATAATCAAGCACTTACCAATATAGTTTATATGGGGATGGGCGAACCATTATTAAATTATGCCGAAACAATTCGTTCGGTTGATAGAATAACTTCTCCTGATGGTTTAGGTATGAGTCCGTCGCGTATTACAGTTAGTACAGCCGGTATTGCAAAAATGATTATGAAGTTAGGTGATGATCAGGTGAAATTTAATTTAGCCCTTTCACTGCATGCGGCTAATGACGAAAAGCGTAATCATATTATGCCAATTAATGAATCCAATTCATTAGATAATTTAGAGGAAGCTTTGAATTATTTTTACGAAAAAACAGGTTCTCGTGTAACGTTTGAATATATAGTGTTTAAGGATTTTAACGATGGTATTCAAGATGCTAGAGAGTTAGGTGATTTTTGTAAAAAAACAACGGCTAAGGTTAATATTATTGAATATAATCCCATTGATAATGGTGAATTTAAACAAACAACACCTGAACGCTTAGAAGCATTTGTAAATCATTTAGAAGGAAGAGGTATTATTGTAAATGTTCGAAGAAGCAGAGGGAAAGATATTGACGCTGCTTGCGGACAGTTAGTAAATAAAAATAAATCAACCGTTCAGGTTTTTAAATAACATTTTTTGAAAAACGCGGCATCAAATAAACAAACAATTATAGAATGGTTGAAAGCCGTTGGTATTTCCTTTTTTTTGGTATTAATTATCAGAACATTTTTCTTTGAAATTTCACCTGTTAGTTCTCCATCCATGGAAAAAACTTTATTAACCGGTGATTATATGTTTATTAATAAATTATCTTACGGTCCCAGATTGCTGAAAACCGTATTTAGTATTCCGTTTATTAATCAGCAATATTATTCTACTGTTGTATCATTACCTTATATGCGTTTATTTGGTAGCCCTGATGTTGAACGAAATGATATTGTTGTATTTAACTATCCTATGGAAGATGAGCATCCTGTAGATCATAGAACTTATTTTGTAAAACGTTGTGTAGCAATTCCGGGTGATAGTTTTAAAATTGTAAACGGACAAATTATTGTAAATAACAAACTTTCAGATAATGAGGATTATCTACAATTTAATTATCATTTAAAATCAGAAAAAACATTAGATTCTACCTTCACTAATTTATACAACTTAACTGAAGGTGGGAAAATTTCGGACAATAATGATTATTCTTTTACCTTAACAAAAAAAATAGCAGATACCTTAAGTACTAAATCATTTATATCTGTTATTGAAAAAAATACGGAAAAAAAAGAAATGTGGGATGAGTTTGTTTTTCCTTTTAACTCTAATTATAAATGGAATGTAGATAATTATGGTGCCATAAAAATACCAAGTAAAGGCGATACCATTCATTTAGACTCTCTTAATTTATGCATATATGAGCGAATCATTTCTGTTTATGAGGGAAATGATTTTGAATTAAGAAATGATAGTACATTTATTAATAAAGGTTTTGCTGCGAGCTACATAATTAAACAAAATTATTATTTTATGATGGGAGATAATAGACATAACTCCCAAGATAGTAGGCATTGGGGATTTGTACCCGAAGACCATATTATAGGAAAAGCTACAAGAATTATTTTTTCTAACGATAAGCTATACCATAAAGGGATAAGATGGAGTAGATTATTTGATGCTATAAAATAAATGACAACTATTCTCTTATCTACGGCCTACTTGCCTAACATACTTTACCTTTCTCATGTTATTAACACAGATAAAATTGTTTTAGAAAAACATGAACATTTTATTAAGCAAACATACCGCAATCGTTGCGAAATAGTTACAAGTAACGGTAAATTAAGTTTGAGTATTCCATTAATAAAACAAGCTGATAAAGAAATTATATCTGATAAAAAAATCTCGTATTCCGAAAATTGGCAAAGGCAGCATTGGAGAGCTATTACTAGCGCATATAAAAATTCACCTTATTTTGAATTTTTTGAAGATGAGTTTAAGCCTTTTTACGAAAATGAATATGAGTTTTTGTTTGATTATAACACTCAATTATTAGAAACCATCTTGCACATTTTACGATTAAAAAAACAAATTGATTTTTCTAAACAGTTTGAGTTTACTACCACAAATAAAATTGATTTTAGAAGTTTATCAGAAATTAATAGTGCAGAAATACCAACTTCAAAACCATACTATCAAGTTTTTGCAGATAAATGTGGATTTCAGTCTAACGTGAGTTGCTTAGATGCTTTATTTAATATTGGTTTAGAAACGTTGAGCTTATAAACTTATCAATGTAGTGTTGTACTTATCAAACTAATAAATTCTTTTCGGGTAGGATCTTTTAAAAATTCCCCCGTAAAAGCCGAAGTAGTTGTTGCACTGTTTTGTTTTTGAATTCCACGCATTTGCATACATAAATGCGAGCATTCAATTACAACGGCCACACCTAATGGGTTTAATGTATCTTGAATACAATCTCTTATTTCGTTAGTTAAGCGTTCTTGTACTTGCAGTCTGCGAGCAAAAGCATCAACAACACGAGGCAATTTACTTAAGCCAACAATATGTCCATTAGGTATATAAGCAATGTGCGCTTTTCCAAAAAATGGTAATAAATGATGCTCGCATAAACTGTAAACTTCAATGTCTTTTACAATTACCATCTGGCTATAATCTTCTTTAAACATTGCCGAACGTAATATTTCAGCAGGATTTAAATCATATCCTTGTGTTAAAAACTGCATGGCTTTAGCCGCTCTAATTGGTGTTTTAAGTAAGCCCTCGCGAGACGGATTTTCTCCAACATCATCCAAAATGTTTTTGTACATATCAGAAATAGAATCAACTAATTTATCATTGTATTGATCTATTTTTTTATAGCCTGTTATATCGTGTTCAAATTCTTCGTTTAGCATGTTTTAGTTTTTTAAGTTTCGATCGTTGTTGTTAAAAAATAAACACATAGGTACATAGTTTTTAAAAGCGAATTATTTTGAGTAAAAAATAGAAAACATGTAATTGGAGGTTATGCTTCCAGGTATGCTATCTTATCATATTACTCCAACATTTTATAACTATTTTCTATGTGGTTTAAAATTATTTATATAACAACAGAAATAAAC
>JBILOV010000216.1:0-4044 GCA_044374335.1 Bacteroidia bacterium
TCTCCAAAATATTCAACATAATTACTATCTGTTTCAAATAATTTTATGCAGTGAAGTGTAGCACCCATTTCTATAATCTTAGGTGCAAGAATGTCCCAAATAAAAATGGCTACATTTTCAGTTGATGGCATAATAGGCATTCCTTTAACATCCAAATTTAAATTCTTATGATCCAGCACTTCTGTTACATCTATTCGGATCAAAGTACTTAAATCCTTTAAATTAATAACAAAACCCGTGTCAGGATTAATTTCACCTTTAACGGTAACATATAAATCATAATTATGGCCATGCCAATTTTTATTGGCACATTTGCCGAAAGTAGCATTATTTTGTTCTTCACTCCAAGCCGGATTAAATAATTTGTGTGCGGCGTTAAAATGTTCTTTGCGGGTAATATAAATCATAGTAAATTAACGGTTGTAAAAATACTAATATAAATGAATATTCTTATCGTATCAGCTACACAATTTGAGGTACAACCTTTGTTAGATTTTTTAAAAATTGAACATCCATTATTGGGACTTAATGAAGCTAGTAAAAGTATTGACGGGGTTAACGTAAAGATACTTATTACTGGTATTGGCATGGTAAATACTGCTTTTATGATAGGTAAATATGTTTATAGAGCATATGATTTAATATTGAATGTTGGTGTGGCAGGGGCATTTAATAAAAATTTAGAATTAGGACAGTTAGTTCATACTACCAATGATGTTATCAGTGAACTAGGGGCAGAAGATGGAGATATTTTTTTAACGTATGATACATTAAATCTCCCAGGAAAACATTTATTTTCTTGCAATATTAATAAATCCTATAACGCCATCAATTCCCTAAAAAAAGTAAAAGGGATTACGGTTAATACAATTCACGGTAATGATAAGTCTATTGAAAAAGTAAAACAATTATATAAACCTGATGTTGAAAGTATGGAAGGCGCCGCTTTTTTTGCAGGTTGCATAAGTGTCGGCGGAGAGTTTACTCAAATAAGATCTATTTCTAATTATGTAGAAAAAAGAGATAAAAATAAATGGCAAATGACTTTGGCTATAAAAAATTTAAATGATTTTTTAATTAATTTTATTCAAAACACTAACTAAAAAATGAACTTTACGCTCGGTTTTTCTCCTTGTCCAAACGACTGCTTTATTTTTGACGCACTCATTCATAAAAAAATTGATACTCAAGGTATTGATTTTGAAGTGGTCATGGAAGATGTGGAAGCATTAAATAATAGGGCTTTTAATCAAGAGTTAGATATAACAAAATTAAGCTACCATGCTTTTTTATATCTAACTAATCATTATGCTTTATTAAATAGTGGAAGCGCCTTGGGTTTTAATTGCGGACCGTTGCTGGTTAAAAAAGCAACAGCAGAAATCCAAAATTTAGATACAGCAAGTATTGCTATTCCGGGTAGATTTACAACAGCTAATTTTTTGTTATCTATTGCTTTTCCTAATGCAAAAAATAAAAAAGAACTATTGTTTAGCGATATTGAAGATGCTGTTCTTTTAAATAAATTAGATGCCGGATTGCTCATACATGAAAATCGTTTTACTTACCAAGAAAAAGGATTAGAAAAAATAATAGATTTGGGCGAGTTTTGGGAAAATTTAATTCATGCGCCAATACCGCTTGGAGGAATTGTAGTTAAAAGAAACATTGATAATTCATTTCAAAAAACTATTGATCATTTAATAAAACAAAGTGTAGAGTTTGCTTTTGCAAATCCTGAAAGTTGCATGCCTTTTGTTAAACAACATGCTCAGGAAATGAGCGAAGAGGTAATGAAAAAACACATTGCATTATATGTGAACGATTTTTCCATAGATTTAGGAAATACAGGTAAAAAAGCAATTCAACTATTATTTAATAAAGCTATTGAAAATAACCTCATTCAAAATATAGCACCTTCAATTTATATAAGTTAATGCCATTTATCGTCTAAAACATGCTATTCATCAAAAACTTTAATTGTTCAACTAATTTCCTTTTACATTTATAAAAAAATACATTTATGCAAAAATTAATTTTACTAGCTTCTTCACTTTTTTTAGTGAGTTATTCGTTTTCTCAATCGTTAACGCCTGGCATTAACTTATCATATATTGATTCTTCGGTTAGCCCTAGAAATGATATTTATAAATTTGCTAATGGCAAATGGTTAAATACTCAAAAAATTCCTGCTAGCGATGGAAGTTGGGGAAGCTTTAATGAAATAAATGAGCGCAATGTGGCCAATCTCAAATCGCTAATGGCTGAAGTTAGCAAAGATACCAAAGCGTTAGCAGGATCTGATAACCAAAAATTAAGGGACTTTTATAGCACTGCTATCGATTCAAATAAAGCCAACAAAGATGGTATTAAGCCAATTACTTCTGATTTAGCGCTAATAGATGGTATTAAAACTACTGATGATTTGTTAAAAGTAACTGCACTTCTTAATAAAAAGGGTGTGTCAGGTATGATTGCTTTTTATGTTTATTCCGATTTTAAAAATAGTAACGCAAACACCTGTTATTTAGGGCAATCAGGAATTGGATTGCCTGACAAAGATTTTTATTTTGAGTCACAATACGAATCTGTTAAAAAAGAATATACCAACCATATTGTACGAATGTTTGAATGTTTGGGTTTAAAAACGGAAGCTGCTCAAAAAAATGCGAGCATCGTTATGATAATAGAAACTGAACTAGCTAAAAATTCTCAAAATGCAGTTGAACAAAGAGACCCTCAAAAACAGTATAACCCTTTTACAATTGATGAATTAAAAAAATCATCTCCAAACCTCAACTGGAATATTTATTTTGAATCGATTGGTATTTCAACACCTGAAAATTTGATTTTAACGCAACCTAAATTTTACGAAGGGCTAAATGCATTTATAAATTCTACATCAATCAACGAATGGAAAGTGTTTTTAAAATGGAATTTACTTCAATCCGCCGCGCCTTACTTATCAAGTAAATTCGTGAAAGAAAGTTTTAAATTTAATGGAACTGTTTTATCTGGAAAAAAAGAAATGAAACCTCGTTACAAGCGCGTTCAATCAGCAACAGACGAAGCTTTAGGGGAATTGCTTGGCAAGTTGTATGTAGCTAAATATTTTGACGCAAACTCAAAAAAACGCGTCAACGAAATGGTTGACAATTTAATTGCAGCTTATAGAATTCGAATAGACTCTCGTGATTGGATGAGTGCTGAAACCAAAGCACAAGCGCAATTAAAATTAGATAAGGTGATTAAAAAATTAGGCTTTCCGGATACTTGGATTGATTATACAACTTTAAGTATTACAAATGAGTCGTATTGGAAAAATGTTGCAGCAGCCCGTGAATTTCAGTTCCAACGGATGCTAAATAAAATTGGTAAACCGGTTGATAGAATGGAATGGGGAATGACTCCTCCAACCGTAAATGCATATTATAATCCAACATCTAACGAAATTGCTTTTCCTGCAGGAATTATGCAAGTACCGTTTTTTGATGTAAATGCTGATGATGCCTTTAATTATGGCGTAATGGGTTCGATTATTGGACATGAATTAACACATGGTTTTGATGATCAGGGTTCCCAGTTTGATGCTGACGGAAATTTAAAAATGTGGTGGACTGAAAACGACTACAAGAATTTTAAAACTAAAACCAACTTAATAGTAGAGCAATTTGATGGATATTTGGCTATTGACACTTTGCATGTAAATGGCGAATTAACGCAAGGAGAGAATATTGCAGATTTAGGAGGCTTAACCATGGCTTATTACGCCTATCAAAAATCATTAAATGGTAAAAAATCGCCACTTATGGCTGGATTTACCGGAGAGCAGCGCTTTTTCTTAGCATGGGTGCAAGGTTGGAAAACCTTAATGCGTGACGCCTCTTTAAAACAGTTAATTGCTACAAATCCGCATGCGCCAGGCAATTTCAGAGCAATGGCGCCATTAACTAATATGCAAGAGTTTTACGATGCGTTTGGTGTAAAAGAAGGTGATGGAATGTATAGACCGTTTGCTAAACGAGTTAATATTTGGTAATTTGT
>JBILOV010000215.1:0-4055 GCA_044374335.1 Bacteroidia bacterium
TTCTCCAACTTCGGGCGAATATACACTTAACAATTTAGCAGTAGCTAAAATGAGCGATAATGAATTAGCAGAAGTGCGCAACAAACAAATTGGATTTGTATTTCAAACATTTAATTTATTACCCCGTTCAACTACTTTAGAAAACGTCATGTTACCCTTAGTTTACGCTGGGATTGATAAAACTAAACGTGAAGAAATGGCCAAAAAAGTTTTACAACAAGTTGGTTTGGGAAATCGCATGAGTCATCGCCCTAATGAGTTATCAGGCGGACAGCGGCAACGTGTGGCTATTGCTAGAGCATTAGTAAACAATCCTGCAATTATTTTGGCTGATGAACCCACAGGAAATTTAGATAGTAAAACATCCATTGAAATTATGAGTTTATTGGAAGAAATTCATAAAAATGGAAATACAATTATTTTAGTAACTCACGAAGAAGATATTGCTTTGTATGCACACCGTATTGTACGTTTAAAGGATGGGATAGTTGAATCAGATAATCAAAATCCAACTATTACATCTTTTCAAACAAAATAAAAACTCGACAGAAATTATTGCTTTAAAATTTCGAGTAATTTCTCAAAGCTAACTTCTTCTTTTAAACCCGTTGCAATGTTTTTAAGTGTTGCTGTATTGTTTGCAATTGTGTTATTGCTAATTGTGGCTACAAAGTTAATCTGTTTTTTTTCTGCATATTCAAATTGTTTTTTTGGTGCAGCCATGTCCGGATAAATTTCTGTATTAATGCCATGAGCTCTTAAATTTGAAGCCCATTCAATACATCGTATTTGTTCTGTTTCGTTAAAATTGGTAAACAATAATTTTGTAGTAGATACTTTATTTACTTCATTCGGAAATAAATTTAATTCTTCCATCACATCATAAATACGATCAACACCAAAAGAAATACCAACTCCTGATAAATTTTTTAATCCAAAAATTCCTGTTAAATCATCGTATCGCCCACCGCCTAGTATACTTGGTGTAAAAGTTCCTGCATTGGCTTTAGCTTCAAAAATAGTTCCTGTATAATAACTTAAACCTCTTGCTAATGTAATATCTAATTCAACAGTAACATGTTTAATATTGATGGTACTTAAATTAGATAATAAAAATTCCAATTCCTCTATTCCTTTTTTACCAATTTCACTGTTTGCCAAAAATGTTTTTAATACAGTAATTTTCTCGGCATTAGCTCCTGATAAATCAATTAAAGGTGCTAATTGTTTGATTGCTGTTTCTGATATTCCTTTTTCCTGTAATTCTTTTACTACGCCATCTTTACCAATCTTATCAAGTTTATCAATAGCAACAGTAATATCAATTATTTTATCGCTCGCATTTAAAATTTCGGCAATACCGCTAAGTATTTTTCGGTTATTAAATTTTACAATAACAGGAATATTTAGTTCAGCAAATGATTTATCCATCATGGCTATTAATTCTAATTCGTTAACTAAAGAATTAGAACCAATCACATCGGCATCACACTGGTAAAATTCTCTGTAACGCCCTTTTTGTGGCTTATCAGCACGCCAAACAGGCTGTATCTGATAGCGTTTAAATGGATACGTTATTTTGCTATGATTCATAACTACATAACGCGCAAACGGAACGGTTAAATCATATCGTAAGGCTCTTTCGGTTAATAATTCAGAGTTGTATGCTTTTTCAAGAGAGGTATTGAATTCTTTTTTCAGCGCTTCTTTTTTCTCTTCTTTACTTTCATGAATGCGTGAATTTAAAATTTTAAAAATTAATTGATCACCTTCTTCACCGTATTTACCGGTTAGAGTGCTAATATTTTCCATACTCGGAGTTTCGATGGGGGAATAACCAAATAATTGAAAATTTGTTTTTAGTACATTGAAAATATATTGACGCTTTTGCATTTCAGCGGGACCAAAATCGCGCGTACCTCTAGGAATTGATGGTTTCATTTTAAATTTATAATTTGTAAAAGTATAAATTTAAAGAGAGCTTTGCAATAGGCTTTATTTAGGCATTTTAATGTTTAATTGTCTATTCCTTGCAAATATAGTTTAGAAGTAATTTGTGTTTCAATTTTTTTTAAACGTCATTTAAATTTATTTTTAACAGCGCTGATTATTTAAGTGGCAAACCAAAGGTAAAATGTATGTTTGATAAACGTTTTTTGTAGCGTGTTAATTTCCTATATTTCTAGGAACTTGAACTATAAAAGTTGTTCCTTCTTCAATTTTACTATTAAAATTTATCGATCCATCAATTAATTCAACATACCTCTTAACTATATTTAATCCTAAACCAGTCCCCTCAATATTCAGGGCATTGCCAGCTCTAAAAAATTTAGTAAAGAGGTTGCTTTGATCTTCTAAGGGTATTCCAATACCTTCATCTTCAATTTTAATCTGAGCTTTCTTTTTATTTACTTCTACATTTAAGATAATATTTTTCCCTTCTTGCGAATATTTAATAGCATTTGAAAGTAGATTCAAATAAATATTTTTTAATATTTTTTTATCTTGAAAAATTATTATTTCACCATTATAAATATGATTAATAGTTTGTCCAAATTTTAAAATACTTTTTATTTCATCAATAATTTCTTCTGTAAATAGTTTAAGATTAAATTCTTCTCTTTTGGCTTCTATTTTCCCCTGATCAAGTTTATCTAACGAAAGAAAATCATTTAGTATTTCCGTAAGGTGATTTATAGATTTTTTAATTTTAGAAATATGTTTTTCCCTATTTTCAATATATTCATTCTCATTTTTATTCTCTATTAGGTCGGTGTATTTTTCAATTAAAAATACACTTGAAAGTATCGAGCTAAGTGGTGTTCTAAATTCATGTGATGCCATTGACACAAAACGCGATTTTGCTTCGTTTAAAGATTTCTCTTTTTCTAACGATTCCATTAATTCCAATGTTCTTTCTTTAACAAGCCTTTCTAGTTTTATATTTAAAGTTCTTCTGTTATGAATATCAGTACAAGAGCCGATGTAACCTTTAAAAGTTCCATCGGGCATTAAAATAGGTTTTGCAAAGTCATAAACCCATCTGTATTTACCGTCTAATCGTTTTAATCGGTATTCTCTCTTAAATGGCTTTCTTGCATCGAATGCTTTTGAATATGTTTTTTGAAAAATCTCTAAATCATCAGGATGAATAACCTTGGCCCAGTCATTATCTATTATTTGGTTACTTGTTCTTCCCGTATATTCAATCCAAGTACTATTAACATAATTACAAGATTGATTATTATCAGAACCCCAAATCATAACGGGCGAATTATCAGCAATGCTTCTAAACCAAGCCTCGCTTTCAGCTATTATTTTTTGCGATTTTAATTTTTCTGTTAAATCAATGTACGTTGATAAAACGTGATCTTCGCCATCTATTTGTATTTGTTCGGTCGAAAAAATTAAATGGATTGGTTTTCTATTTTTGGTATATAATATTAGTTCATGTTTATTTAAGGATCCATTTTTGTTTAAGCAATTTATTAGTTCAGCATTCTTATCTTGAACACATCCATACAGCTTGAGCAAATTAAGTGAACTTCCTATAACTTCTTTTTTATTAAATTCAAATAATTCAAGAAAACTATCGTTTATATCTACTATGGATTCATCAGATTGACGTGATATTGATAATGGAATAGGACACGATTCGAAAGCTTTAACAAAACGTTTTTCTATTTGTTGTTTTGCAATATCTACAAGTTTACTTTCTGTAATATCATCATAAAATACATCAATACCATTATCATGTGGAATGATATTTACATTTAACCATTTATTAGATATTGGATATTTAATTTGAACAGAGGTGGATGTTCGTTTAGCCATCGCATTTCCAAATTCGTTTTTGGTTAGTGGCTCTTTCATTTCAGGAAAAACATCCCAGATAATGTTTCCCAAAATTTCCTCATTATTTTTATGTAATAACTTTGTTGCCCAATCATTAACATAAATACATTTATATTCTTTATTTAAACTTATAAAAGCTTCACCAACACTCATTAATAAGCCATCTATATCAGTTTTATCTTTCTGCCTTATGATTCGAT
>JBILOV010000031.1:0-14906 GCA_044374335.1 Bacteroidia bacterium
GATACTTTAACGTGGTAAGTGTATTTACAATATCCCATAGTCTAGATTTAGCTTGTTCAATTAATCCATCCATACTATTAGAAGTATCAAAAAGTAAAGCAACTTGAATTTTAGAATTTCCGTCAGGTGGATTTACCCTGTACGTTAATCCTAAATGAGAACTAACCGAATTGAGATTATTTTTTGATGAAGCCTTTCCTTCAGAAACTAAAATTATCAAGGTAATTACTGTTAAGAGCGTTAGATTTTTCATAATAATTGTTTTTTAGGTTTATAATTTAAGAGAATTGTATTGATGTGTTTTAATATAAGAGTATAGAAAGGATGTTTTTCCATAACCACATTTAAAATTATTTTATTTCAAAAACCGCTTTTATCTCGTATCGTAATTTTATTTTTGATAAACCACCCAGCCCACTATTTTCATTATTGTCATTTCCGGTGTTTACACTTCCGGAATTCATTGAAGAATTTGAACTCATAGACGAATTGCTAGTTGAATTATTTATTCCATTATTGTAATATGGATTATCCCAATGCCAATAATATGGATAGGTTCTGCCGCCATAATTTTTTTCATTTTTATCGGCATTTACCTCTTCAATAGAAACGACATGCCCTACTTTTTCATCAATAGCTTCTAATAAATAGGTTGCTTTTTCTTTAGCCATTCTGATGGCTTCTTTTTTAACTTCTTTCCGGTGAACCTGAATATCTTTATTTGTTGTAGCAGATATGGTTATATTTTGAACCCAGCTTTTGTTTAAATCCTTTACAAAGTCTAAAAAATCAAGTTTCGAATTAATTTTTAGCTTGTATGTTTGGTAAACATAACCCGCATTGCGATAATACCACCACCAATACCAATGGTACCAATCATTGTAACCTATTTGATTTTTAAATGCTAATTCAGAATCAGGGATGCCATGCTTTTTGCAGATATCCATCAATTCATTTTCGTGTTTTTCAAAATTTCCCCTTTCGGAATAAACGGTAATGGTTAATTCTACTTGATCAGGTTCAACACTCATTTCGGCACTACCTATTACGGTTATTAATTTTGGCAGCATATTATTGCTTGTTGGTTGCCCCATTAATGATTTGGTGTTTATAATGAGTAAAAGCACTATGGCACTAAGGCTAATAATGGTAAAGAGTTTAATAGATTTCATGATTTTAAAGTTTAAAGGTTTTCGTCAAAATTAGAGGTGTTTAAAGAGCTAAAATTGCAGACTTGGTGTAATTGGCTTTTCACTTTGTGAAATGGATTGTGAAAGCAAATTAAATTGAGTTATTTTACTTTGTGAAAAAGAAGAATAAAATAGGAATGATAGTGTTTTTTAAAAATAGGTTAGCTATATGGATATTCATGGCGCTAATTTTTTCAGGTAGTAGCATTTTTTGTCAAACCTTTAAGAATGAAAAAAAGTCTAAACTTAAAATCAAATCAAGTTCTATTGAAACTAGTTTAAGAAATGGAGATGATGATTTAGTGATGGCATCTAAATATGAAGATTTAGCGGCTGAGTTAATTGATAATAATGATTTATTAAAAGCGGAAGAATACCAAACAAAGGCAGTTGATTTATATAAAAAAAATAAAACGAAAACAAAATTAGCAGATGCCTTAAGAACGTTAGCGAAAATACAGGAAGCGCAAAATAAAACTCAAGATGCTATTTTAAATTATAATGATGCATCTAAAAACGCTCAACGGAAATCAAACACCATTGTTAATAGCAGTGATGTTAGCCGATTAAAAAATTTCAATAATCCAAACGAACAATCCAATTCCATTAACCAAAAAATTAGTTCCTTAAAAAAGGAATCTAATCCAAAGGAAAAGGAAGAAATTGTAGATGCTTATAAACAACTAGCTGAGGTAAATATTAAACAAAATAATTCAGAAGCAGCTATTCAAAATTATAATAATGCTTTAGAGGAAATACAAGGCAATTCCGTAGAAAAAAATACTATTAAAAATGAAATTGCAGACATATATGCGAATAGCAATAAATTGGAGCAAGCAATTGCTATGAAAGAGGATGTGCTAAAAAATGTGGATAGTTTAAAAGATGTAGGCCAGCAAATTAAACAACGACAAGGATTAGCAAAATTATTGATATTAAATAATGAAAGCGATAAAGCCTTACAATTAATTCAGGATTCTTACAATTTAGCATTAACAAAAGGTAAAACTATTGATGCAAAAAATAGTTTAATGCAATTAATAGCCTATTACAAAACAAAAGATGATGCCCAAAAAACGCTACAGTTGTACGATGTGTTTTTACAAAAACTAGAATCCTTAATAAAGTCAGACTCTACCTTAATTGATAAAAAAATATTTGAAGAAACTGACCAAAAGATTAAACAATTAGAAAAAGAAAAGAGCTTGCAAGAAGAGTTAATTTCAAAGAAAAATACATTTAATTATTTTTTAGTAATTGCCTTAATTGTATTACTCATATTGATTTTAGTGATTATTCGTTATTCATATGCTATTAAAACAAAAAACAAAAAAATATCGCTGCAATCTTTGAGGCGAGAAATGAACCCTCATTTTATATTTAATAGTTTAAATAGTGTCAATCAATTTATAGCTCAAAACAAGGAAAGAGAAGCTAATAAATATTTAACATCCTATTCATCTTTAATGCGAAATATGATGGAGAGTTCAAGTAAAGATTTTATACCACTTCAGCATGAAATTGATCATTTACAAAAATATTTAGAGTTAGAGCATTTGAGGTTTAGCAATCAGTTTGATTTTGTTGTAGATGTGGATGAATCCATTGATGCGGACGCTATTCTTGCACCAAATATGTTAATTCAACCTCATTTAGAAAATGCAATTTGGCACGGCTTAAGGTATAAGGAAACAAAAGGCTTATTAATATTATCAATAAAAAATAAAACATCCTTTATAGAAATTACAATTGATGACAATGGAATTGGAATTGAAAAAAGTAATTCGATTAAAACACAAAATCAAAAAATACATCAATCTATAGGATTACAAAATATCAAGGAGCGAATTAAATTGTTGAATGATTTATATAAAGTTGATATATCATTTACAGTTATTAATAAGGTTAATGATGGAGGAACAATTGTGAGATTGAAAATCCCCTATTTAAATAAAATATAGCACATGCAATTACATAAGATAAAAAGTGTGATCGTAGAGGATGAGCTTGCTGCAAGAGAGGCATTGAAAAGCTATATCCAAAAATACTGTCCTCAAATAGAAATAGTTGGCGAAGCATACAATAGTAAAGAAGGTATTGCTTTAATTAATGAAATAAAACCAGAATTAGTTTTTTTGGATGTTGAGATGCCTTTTGGAAATGCGTTTGATGTATTAGAAGGTTGCAAAGATGTTTATTTTGAAACAATTTTTGTAACTGCTTTTTCGCAATATTCGTTAAAGGCGTTAAATCAAAGCGCCGCTTATTATTTATTAAAACCTGTTAGTATTGAAGAGTTAATAATAGCAGTTAATAAAGTTCAGCAGCAGTTACAAAATAAAGAATTATTGAATCGTAATAAAATTATAGTTGAGAATCATCGTAATTCCAAACCAGAAGCACAACAAATAATTTTACCAACCTTGGAAGGTTTTGAGGTGGCTAAAGTACAGGACATTACACGCTTAAGGGGAAATGGTAATTTTACTGATATTTATTTTAACAATGGTTCTAAAAAAATGGTGTGCCGCTTTTTAAAACATTTTGATGAGTTGCTTGACAAGCCATTTATTCGCGTTCATAAATCACACATTATAAATATTAATTTTGTGAAATCTTATAATAAAGGAGGAGTAATCCTACTTTACGATAATTCTGAAATCGAAGTTTCTGCAACATATAAAGCAGCGTTTTTAAATGAATTTCGATATTAATAGTATGTAAATTTTTATGAAGCTCGAGCTTAAAATCTTTTAGGAAAGAAAAAAAGGCATAGTCTCATTATACCAACACCTAAAAAATTAATGAATCATGATCTCGGTGGCTCCATACCCGTAGTTTTTATAGGAGGCATCATAATACGTAATATCATCAATGGTTTTTAAAATAGAAACAATTTCTTGTTTTAGTTTGCCATTTCCAACACCATGTATTACAATTAGTTTTTTAATCCCATTACTCAAACAATACTGAATTTCTTTTTCAAAACGTTCTAATTGAATAGATAAAATTTCGGAGTTAGTTAATCCACTATGAGAGTCTATTAACTGTTCAATATGTAAATCAATTTCTTTTGTTAAATCTTTTATTTTTTGTTTTGCAACTGATTTTTTTTGTGGCTGTTTAAATTCCTTAATTGCTTTTAACCTCATTAAATCTTCAATATTAAAAGCTCTTTCAATCACTTCTTTATCAAGAAAGTTTTCTTTTAAAATGTATGCGTAAACTGGAAATTTAAATTCGTTGTGTTGAATTAAAGTTGATTGCGACATAATTTTATCGTTGATGTATAAAATTTCCGCTAATGGTATTTGAGATTTGTAATGCATGTTTTTATAAAACAAACATTCCACCTTATGATATACATATTCTTTAAAAAAGTTTTTCTTAACTTGTTTCAAAAACACTTTTTGGTATGCTCCTAATTCGCCGTGTTTTAAGGTTTGAAAATACTCATCATCTTTTACCGAATACGAAAATGATACATTGTAAGAAGATGAATTAAATAAATAAAATTTATAATCACTCACCAATGCAGGCATCTCATGGTCTGGCTCAATAATAAAATATATAGAATCAGATAAAATAGTTTCCAATTCCATTTCAATGTTTTCAACCTCCGGGTTTAAAATAAGCTCGGTGTGTATTGGCACTAAATGCTTACAAAGATAGGGGATTTCAAAACCATCTGTCATTTCAACAAAAACGGTTTCTTTGTCTTTAAATCGTGTAATTACGCCTTCGCCTACTTCGTTTAAAAAACGCACTTTATCTCCAATTCGTAATTTCATCTTTATGGTTTGTTTTTGTAATATTATAAATTTATTTGTACTGCTCCTGTTTCTTTAACCGAATAAAAAGGCACTTCTAATAAAGCACACTCCTTTTTCAATCTTTTTACAAATTTATAACTGTTAGAGCAATCGGCAATGATTATCGACTTTGTTTTATAATTAGTTGTCAATTCTATCGGCACATTGTTACTTACTATTATATAATTAGCATTTAAAAAAGGGTAATGTGTATTTGGCTGACTAACATTTAAAACCGAGGAAGAATCAACTTTTAATATACTACTTTTAGTTTGAATTATTTTTAAATTAGAAATGGTAAGTAAATAAGGTTTTACATTTCGCTGAAATTCATTTTGGTTAATTCCATAAAAATCTGCGTACACGAATTGTCCAACTCGTAATGCATAAAATGATTTATGTTTAACATGAAAAATAATTAATTGGTTTTGTTGCGATTGCTGATAATTAGAATAAATAGAAACAGACAGCCAAGCAATAATTGTAAAACATAAAGCTAAAACACTATTATACTGTTTCCTATAGATTATGATTAAACACAAGCCAATGCTTATAGTCATAAAAACTAAATCCGAAAATGAAAATGGAATAAAATCAATAAATCCATACGTGGAATTGTCTGTTAATTTTGCAAACCAAAGCATTAAGGATGTTGATGCATTAATTGTATATACTAAAACCTGATTAACAATGGCTAATTTATACAAGGCTATAAAACAAATAGCAGCAATCATAACTAACATACTTATCGGAATAATAATCAAATTGGATAACGCAAACCAAATAGGAAACTGATGGAAAAAGTAAAGTGAAATTGGTAATGTAAATAAGGTCGCAGCAACCGAAATTAAAACACTTGTCCATAACCATTGTGCAATTTTATTATCAAACACATATAACTTATTTAATAATGGATAGAAATACATGATTCCAAAAACAGCAAAATAACTTAGTAAAAATCCGACATCTATAATCAAGTACGGATTATAAAGCAACAATAAAAACGCAGATAAAAATAGTGTATTAAAAGAGTTGCCTTGTTTATAAAACGTTTTACCAAACAAAACCAAAGTCAACATTAATGCTGCTCTTAATATAGAGGGAGAAAAGCCAGTTATAAAAACAAATAGTATTAAAAACAACAATATAACAGCAAACTTTGTTTTTTTATATCTATCATATTTATCGAATTTTGAAAATATAAATATTAAAATGGCATACAATACACCCGTGTGCATGCCAGATACAGATAAAATATGCAAGGTTCCCGAATGAGAAAAACTCTGCATAACATCACTTTCTATTTCGTCATCATAGCCAACTAATAATGCCGAACCTATTGAAAAAGCCTCCCGAGATAACTTGCTATTTCTTAATACGGATACTAAATGTGACTTTATTTTAGTTCCTAATTCAGTTAATCTAAATATAGTGTTTGCTCTAGAGATTAATTGAACGTCTGCAGGATTTGCATAAACTGTATGAAATATATTTTTATTTTCTAAAAAAGATTTATAATTAAACTCATTGGGATTTTTAGGAGTGTTTACAAAACTGAATTTAGCTTTCAAAAAAAGTGTATTGCCAAGAACGGGCTTTAGTATAGAATCATTTTTTAAATAAATAATGGTGTTGCCATTTGTGTAATGCCACTTTTTATTAAATTCAACACTATTGATAGTAACAGAGAGTTTAATAAATTTTTCGGTGATAACCGGAATATCATTTATTGTAGTAAAAAAAGATTGAGGTTGTGAACTTACATAATGCGAATAGTGATTATTGTTATTTTTGGCGTTATATAAAAAACCAGCTTCATGAGCTAAAACAAATAATAGAAAGTTTGTGCTTGCTATATATATTATTTTTTTTAGTTGATTATTTTGTTTAGAAAAACATTGGAGAATAAATGAAGTTGTCCATGTAATAATTGACGCTAAAAAGACAGAATGCAATTTAGGTAATAAGCCAAAATTCAGAAGAAATATAATTCCTGCGATGTATGGAACTATTATTTTTAAAAAAGGAATTGCTTTAAAGTTTATCACAGACTAAAATAATAAATAACTTTTTGAAATTAATTTTACAAAGTGGAAATAATTTGATGAACTAAAATACTAAAACAATGCCGTTAACCCTGCATGTATTTTACCTATTCTTAAATCAAAACCAGTATTAAATTGTTTTCCAATAGCATAACTCAAATTAAATATGCCAGCCTTGGTTTCAAAGTTTATACCAGCACCTACACTTATGGGAATATCATTTACATAACCTGAAACGTTTTGGTTTTCATACCAAGCACCTTCGCTAAATACAAATAAATTAGAATTTCTCTCAAATAAAAAACGGTATTCAATTGTAGGAATAACGAATGTTGAAGCATAAATACTCTCCTCGTCAAATCCTCGCAACGTTCTTAATCCTCCAATCCTAAATAATTCGTTTTTATAAATAGTGTTACCAAAAACACTTCCAAATTGAGAAGATAGTTTTATAACATGGTTTTTAAAAATATTAAAAAAGCCAACAATCATTCCTTCGCTTTGATATTGTGATGTTTTTAAGGCAATGGTAGAGTAAGCCACATCATTTATTTTTGGGTTTTTCTTAATTTGTCTGGTTCCAACTGAGCCTTGAATATTAACGCTAATTCCTTTTCGGGGGTTAAATCGGTAATCTAATTTTTCAATAAAAATACCTAAGCCATATGCTTTTGTTGTAACATCTGCATATTCGGGCAAAACAGTGATGTTTGTAAGGCCAGATGTAGATATTAAATTGGCATTTCGCTGTTTATAAAACACTTTAATATGATTTAATCCATTGAAATAATAATTTAATCCAAGGGCATTATTTACATCTAAAAAAGCAGTGTCTTTTTTATAAATTTTTAAATTATAGTCAACCCCAACAGGCAATCCTCCAATATACGGATATATGACGGCTGCTTTTAAATCCTGTGTTTGTGTTTGTAATCGACGCCAATTTATGTCAATTGTTTCACCACTTTTAAAAACAGCATTCACGACTTTAATTTTTAAATCTCCAGTAAACACTGTTTTACCCTTGTCGTTAGGTAAAATGCCAACAATACCGTCAAACTGTGAGGCATTTTTTTTCTCTAAAAATAAAAATAGTTTATTTTGTTTATCTGTTAATTGTATAATTGGCGGTTTTTTTTCTGTGAGAAAGGGTAATTGTTTTATTTTTTTTGAAACTCCTACAAACACCGATGAATTATAAGGCATGCCTTGTTTTATTGCCAAATACCTCAATAAAAATTTTTGACTCACTTTTCCACTACCTTCAGTTACGAGACTGTCCAGTTTTATAAACACATTTTTTTCAATAACTAATTTTGCTTGAATTTTTGAATCCTTAATTTGCAAACTATCCAATTTAGCAGAAGCAAAAGGATAGCCGTTGTTTTCATAATAGGTGACAATTTTTTCCATGAATCTTGATAGTTCAATAAACTTAAAGGGTCGGTTCGAAAAAAAACGTTCATTATATCCTAATTTACTTACAATGCCTTGATCTTTTTGACTATGTATTAAATTCACCCATTTATACTTTTTTCCTACACTTACATATGCACAATAATTAGTAGAATCATTTTTTATACTATCAACACTCGCCGAAATATAGCCTTCATTTATAAGAGATAAATAAATAGTGTTTATTTCCTTATTTATAAAATCGACGTTATTAAGTTGTTTTTTATAATCTATCTTTTTAAAAATACTAGCACTATCCGTGTTAATTATTTTAAGACTATAAACAAGTTGGGCATCTAGCGGCAGGTATGCAAAAAGCGTAACTACTATTAAATATGTAAGTATATATCTCAACTTAAAGAATCTTAAAAGTATATAATTTTATTTTGTAGTAATTAATTAAAACCAATAAACGTATGAATTGGTGTATTATTTTAGTTTTCAAAAACATAATCCAAAATTACGCTTTAATTATTTTAAGTGTTTTTAACCTATTTTAGAATTATTAAAGGCAAAATAAGTGTAAATTTGTTGTTCAAAATTAAATAAAATGAAAAAAGGATATATTGTTTTAGCAGCTATTGCAGGGCTAGTATTTGTAGTGTTTATGATGTACAGAAGCTCATATAACACAGCCGTTGATTTACAAGAAAACGTGACTGAAAAATGGGGCGATGTAGGCGCTACATATCAGCGCCGAGCAGATTTAATTCCTCAATTAGTTGCAACTGTTAAAGGTGCTGCAGCAAACGAAAAAGGAATTTTAACTCAAGTAACAGAAGCAAGAGCGGGAATTGTAAATGCTAAAACCCCTGAAGACATGGATTTAATGGGCAAGAAAATAAACACCGCCATTAATTTAGCTTTTGAAGCATATCCACAAATTCGTTCAACACAAAACTTTAGCGACTTGCAAACTCAGTTGGAAGGTACTGAAAACAGAATTGCAGTTGCCAGACAAAATTATAATGGCGCTGTAAAAGAATACAACTCTCACATTAGAGGATTTTTTAATAGTATGTTTTTAAATAAAGAAGTGTTTGCTAAAAAAGACGCGTTTAAAGAAACTGCAGGTTCTGAAGTTGCACCAAAAGTTGATTTTGAAACAAAATAATCGGTGTTATTTAAAAAAAGACTCATATCAAAAACAGATGAAGCTCGCTTAATTAAAGCTATTCAGGCTGCGGAATTACAAACCTCTGGAGAAATTAGAGTGCATATTGAAAAGTTCTGTAAAACAGATCCTTTAGAAGAGTGTAAGAAAAAATTTACAGAACTTAATATGCATGAAACAAAGGATAGAAATGGTATTTTATTTTATTTAGCTATCAATTCAAAATCTTTTGCCGTATGGGGAGATGAAGGTATTCATCAAAACGTTGACGATGCCTTTTGGAAAAGCATTACCGATTGTGCTATTGGTTATTTTAAACAAGACGAACTTTTAATAGGTATAGAAAAAGCAGTTGAATTATGTGGCGAAAAATTAAAATTACATTTTCCACTTCAAGTAAATGATAAAAACGAACTCTCTAACGACATCTCTTATTAATTGAAATTACTTTTTTGGATAGCTGCTCTTTTTGTTACTTTATCTGTAAACACTTTATTTTCGCAAATTCCTGCGCGACCGAGTCCTGAGAGATTAGTTAATAATTTATCTAAGGAGTTTCCTGATTTTTTATCTCAACAGGAAGAAAAAGAACTAGAAAAACTACTACAAAATTTTAGCTTAGAAACATCAAATCAAATTTGTGTTGTTATTGTTGATGACTTAAACGGCATGGATGAAGCATCTTTTGCGGTTGACATATTAAATAATTGGGGCGTTGGACAAAAAAAGAAAAACAATGGTATTGTTATTTTAGTAAAACCTACCGGTAACGCAGGCTCGCGTAAATTATTTATTTCAATAGGTTATGGTTTAGAGGGCGCTATTACTGATTTGCAAACAAAACGAATTCGTGAAAACGAAATTGTTCCGTACTTTAAACAAAAACAATTTTATCTAGGATTAGAAGCTGGTTGCCAAGCTTTAATGAAAGCAGCCAAAGGCGAATACAATGAGAAAACAACGCCCAAAGGGCCAGGCATTGAAAGTTGGGTTAAAAATCATCCCATTCTATTTATAATTCTTGTCATAATTTTTATTTTTATTATGTTTAAAGGTTCATCGGGTGGTGGCGGTGGTAGAAGCATAACTTATTTTGGTGGCGGTTCTGCATTTGGTGGATTTGGCGGTGGTTCTGGTGGCGGCTCATCCTTTGGTGGATTTGGTGGCGGTTCTGGTGGTGGTGGCGGTTCGGGGGGCAGTTGGTAGTAAATAATTTATTGTATATTTATAGTTGAAAATTATAAATACTATGAATAAAAACTTACTCATCCTTTTTATTAGCTTTTTAAGCAGCGCGTCTTTCTCACAAATTTCAATAACAGCTACTCAAATGCCTGCAAGTGGCGATACAATAAGATATAGCAATGCTAGTCTTACAAGCGTTGGTGATTACACAACAACTGGGATAAATCATATTTGGGACTTTAGTTTACTTGATACTATAAGCCAAGCAATTCGTAAATTTGAACCCGCTTTATCAACTCCTTATTTTTACTTTGGAGCAACGGGCTATGGAGAAAAAACTGCTGATAGCGTTGGCGTTAATCCTTTTCTTTTTAAAAACATCTATAGTTTTTATAAAAAAACCGCTACTAAATTTTATGTTGATGGTATTGGACTGACTTTTTCTGGTTTTCCTATCCCAAATTTCTATTCAGATAAAGATGAATTATATTTATTTCCATTAACCTACCTTAATAGAGATTCATCTACTTTCAAATTCTCAACTGTTTCAACAGGAACAATTCCCGCCTATAGCAAACAAGGTTATAGGATTACAGAAGCCGATGGCTGGGGAACTATAACAACACCATATGGAACATCGCAATGTTTGCGAGTAGTTACTACGCAATACTCGCAAGATAGTATAAAAGGCTCTATATCGTTTTCAGGATTTACTATTCCTTTAAATTTAGGTTTTCCAAACTACACTAAAAGCTATCAATGGCTAAGTTTAGGCGAAAAAATTCCTTACTTAGAAGTTTCGGGAACTGTGACGACTGGGAATTTTGTTTTAAGAAATGTTAAGTACCGCGATAATAAGCGAAGTTTTGTTGGTTTAGAAGAAGAAAGTATAGATTTAGCATTGTCTGTGTTTCCTAATCCGACTAATACCGAATTTAATATTATTATTCCTCAAAACACGAGTGATGTTGTTGCTGAAATCAACGATTTGCAGGGTAAACTGATTCTCACAAAAAGTTTAAACCAAAATTCTCAAATTGTAAATCAACATCAAATAGATGTATCATCTATTGCTAAAGGAACTTATTTTTTAAACTTAAGCACTAGCAAATCCAAACAAACTTTAAAAATTTCAGTGCAATAGTTTTAAATACTAAATAATTAAATTATTTTTACCGTAAAATTAAATCCATCTTTATGAGTTCTCATCACGATCACAACAATCATTCAAATGAACCAAAATCAGTTGCATTTGGAACCCCATTAATTTTAGCTTTAGTTACTGTTTTAATTATCTTATTGGCAGTTAGTACTTGTGATAATAAAAAACATGAAACAGCTCATGCTGAAGAGGCTCATAAAACAGTTTCTGAGGAACACTCTGCCATTGCTGACACATTAGCAAAAACGGATACAACTGCTGCTCATCATTAATTAATAATTTATTTAAATACAAAGCTCTACAACTTTTGTAGGGCTTTTTTGTTATACAGAAGAATCCAATAAAGCACGGCTTTTCTTTTGCGGGTTAAAGATGATTTTTGTAATATTGCACACCTAAAAAACTTTAAAATGGCTACAGATAACTTTCAAGCACACGATTATTATTTAATGGACGAATTATTAAGTGATGAACATAAATTAATTCGTGATACTGCCCGCGCATGGGTTAAAAAAGAAGTAACTCCAATAGTTGAAGAAGCTTGTCAAACAACAACATTCCCTAAACAATGGATAAAAGGATTGGCAGAAATTGGTGCTTTTGGGCCTTATATTCCAGCTGAATATGGTGGGCCGGGTTTAGATCAAATTTCTTATGGATTAATTATGCAAGAATTAGAACGTGGCGATAGTGGCTTACGTTCAACAGCTTCAGTTCAAAGTTCATTAGTAATGTATCCAATTTATGCATACGGTAGCGAAGAACAAAAGAAAAAATATTTACCAAAATTAGCAACTGGCGATTTAATGGGATGCTTTGGTTTAACAGAACCGGATCATGGAAGTAACCCAAATGGCATGATTACTAATATCAAAGATAAAGGCGATCATTACTTATTAAATGGAGCTAAAATGTGGATTAGTAATTCACCATTTGCTGATATAGCAATTGTTTGGGCAAAAGACGAGTCTGGAGAAATTAGAGGAATTATTGTTGAAAGAGGATATGAAGGATTTACAACTCCGGAAACTCATGGTAAATGGAGTTTACGTGCAAGCGCTACTGGCGAATTAGTTTTTGATAACGTAAAAGTTCCTAAAGAAAATTTATTACCAAATGTAAAAGGCTTAAAAGGACCATTAGGCTGTTTAAATTCAGCTCGCTTTGGTATTGCATGGGGCGTGATTGGTGCTGCCATGGATTGTTATGACAGTGCTTTACGTTACAGTAAAGAGCGTATTCAATTTGGTAAACCAATTGGGGCGTTTCAATTAACTCAAAAGAAATTAGCTGAAATGATTACCGAAATTACCAAAGCTCAATTATTAACTTGGAGATTAGGTGTTTTAAAAAATGAAAATCGCGCAACGCCTGCACAAATTAGTATGGCTAAACGTAACAACGTAAACATGGCTTTACAAATTGCTCGCGAAGCCCGTCAAATACATGGTGGTATGGGTATTACTGGGGAGTATCCAATTATGCGCCACATGATGAATTTAGAATCAGTAATTACTTACGAAGGAACTCATGATATTCATTTATTGATTACCGGCATGGATATCACTGGATTTAACGCTTTTTCATAAGCATTTTGTTATCATAAAAAAGGCACTGATGAATAGTTCATCAGTGCCTTTTTTATTTATGATATAATAACATCTAGAGTAAAATGGGAATTTTCGTTTACGAAACATTTGCACCGAACACAAAACTTTCAATCAAAGATTTTATTAGAATTATAACCCACCATTTATAATTTCAGCAACAACTGATGGATCAAGTAGCGTCGAAGTATCACCTAAATTACTAACGTTTCCCTCAGCAACTTTACGTAAAATCCGTCGCATAATTTTACCACTGCGGGTTTTAGGTAAACCAGTTACAATTTGTATTTTATCTGGTTTTGCAATGGGCCCAATAATTTTATTAACCTCTGCAATAATTTCTTGTCGTAAACTATCATGATTTTTTGTTGTGGATGGCACAATCACAAATGCATAAATACCTTGCCCTTTAATATCGTGAGGATAACCAACCACTGCACTTTCAACAACATCAATATGCATATTAATAGCGCTTTCAACTTCTGCAGTTCCTATGCGGTGTCCCGAAATATTCATGACATCATCCACACGACCCGTAATTCTGTAAAAACCATTTTCATCTCTTCGGCATCCATCTCCTGTAAAATATAATCCAGGGTACGTTGAGAAATATTCTTTCTTACAACGGTCATGATCTCCATAAGTTGTTCGAATCATAGATGGCCATGGAAATTTAATACATAAATTACCTTCTACATTATTTCCTAAAATTTCATTTCCTTTTTCATCCACTAGTAAGGGTTGAATGCCAGGCATTGGCAAAGTTGCAAAGCTTGGCTTTGATGGCGTAACACCTGCTAGGGATGAAATTAAAATGCCACCGGTTTCCGTTTGCCACCATGTATCAACAATTGGACATTTTTCTTTTCCAATATTTTTGTGATACCATTGCCAAGCTTCTTCATTAATTGGCTCTCCAACGCTTCCTAAAACTTTTAAAGTATCTAACTTATATGGCCTAACAAAATCTAATCCTTGTGCTTCTAACGCTCTGATAGCTGTTGGGGCTGTATAAAAATGAGTTACTTTATGTTTATCAATTACTTTCCAAAACCGCCCTGCATCCGGAAATGTAGGAACACCTTCAAATAAAACAGAACTTGCCCCAGCTAATAACGGTCCGTATGCAATGTATGAATGTCCGGTAATCCAACCAACATCTGCTGTGCACCAAAATAGTTCCCTCTCTGCCTTCGGCATCTCTCCCTCAGGGAGAGAAGACACGGATGAATCCATTTGAAACACATTTTGAAAGGTATAACAAGTATAAACCATATATCCTCCGCACGTATGCACAACCCCTTTTGGTTTACCCGTTGAGCCAGAAGTGTATAAA
>JBILOV010000032.1:0-14887 GCA_044374335.1 Bacteroidia bacterium
CAATTCCACTATGTTCTAACTGAGATACTGATAAATCTTTTGCACCACTCAATCCTAATTTTCCATCATTACCATGACAACGTGAGCATTTTTGTTCAAAAACTTCTTTACCGCTATTAGCTGCAATTTTATCTCCTGCTTTAGCTGCCTTTGCTTTGTATGCTAATGAAAAAGAAACAACGATTAAAAAAAACGAAAGCGTGGCTAATACTTTATTTTTTTTCTTAAACCCAATTACTGCTAATGGAATTGAAAGCACAACTAAAACTAATTTAATAATCATGTAGGTGTTTAATGCGCTTGGAATTAAAATTAACAGAATTATGCCCGTAACTAAAAACCCAAAACTGATAACCATTTCAGCAATTCTAGTTTTCTTTTTAAATTTTTCTAAAAGTTCATCTCTATCACTTAATAATAAAATAGTTTTTATTAAATAAATTAAGGTAAATAACACTACAAATAATGTGTGTGAATGAAGCATGCCTGTAGCCATAGTTTAGTTTTTAATGTAATTCAAAATTAACAAATAATCTTTAATTAAAAACCATAAACTAATTTTAATAAATGAGTGATAATGCTATATTTGTTATAATAAAAACCAACTTATGCATAAACTTCTTTTAATATTTTGCTCTGTATTAATAATTAGCCATAGTTTGAAAAGTCAAACCACTTTTCCAGTTAATGGGGCGCCAAATATAATTCATACCATGTATGCTTTTACAAATTGCACGTTGCATATTGATGCCGACAATATAATTAATAACGCCACACTACTTATTCAGGACGGTGTGATAATTAAAGTTGCTGAGAAATTGGATTCACCGAAAGAAGCCATTTCAATAGATTTAAAAGGAAAACATATTTACCCTGCATTTATTGATTTATATAGCGATTACGGAATGCCCGAAGTAAAAAGAACTGATTATGCTGATGTGCCAAAAAAAGGTGCTTATGGCTGGAACCAAGCAATAAAAAGCGAATTGGAGGCTCACAAACTATTTCTACATAATCAACAAAAAGCTGATGAATTAAGAAAATTAGGCTTTGCGTCTGTCTTAACAGCTCAAAAAGATGGAATTGTGAGGGGGTCAGGATCTTTAGTAAATCTGTGTAATGCTAAAGAAAACGAAAGTGTTATTGTGGATAAAGCTGCCGGATTTTACTCATTAAATAAAGGAACCTCGCCACAAGATTACCCCTCATCATTAATGGGCGCTGTTGCTTTATTAAGACAAACCTACTATGATGCCGATTGGTATAAAAACAATCAAACAAAAACCGAATACAATATCACGTTAGATGCGTTTAATAAATTAAAAGAATTACCCGCTATTTTTGAAGGAAACGACAAATACAATGATTTAAGAGGAAAAAAAATTTCAGATGAATTTAATGTAAGATACATTATTAAAGGTGGTGGCAATGAATACCAAAGATTATATGACATTCAAAATACCCTTTCAAAATTTATCATTCCTGTAAATTTCCCAGAAGCTATTGACGTTGAAGATCCTTATGATGCAGAGCAAGCATCTTTAACAGATTTAAAACATTGGGAAATGGCTCCTTCCAATTTAGCGGCTCTAGAAAAAAATTACATTCAATTCTGTATTACCACTGCCGACTTAAAAGATAAGTCATTATTCTTAAAAAATGTCAGAAAAGCAATTGCTTATGGTTTATCAGAAAAAACTGCATTAAGGGCGTTAACGTATAATCCGGCAAATTTTATAGGCGTTCAAGATAAAATTGGCAGTTTAAAACAAGGTATGTTGGCTAACTTTTTCATTTGCTCTAAACCTATTTTTGAAGAAGATGCAATAATTTATGAAACCTGGAGCAAGGGTATAAAACACGCATACGATAATTTATCTCTTCCAAACATTGCAGGTACGTATGAATTAACGTATGGAGATTCTAAAAACAAAGTACTAATTTCAAAAGAGCAAGATAATTTATCCGGACTTATTTTTTTAAAAGACAGTATGAAGGCAAAAGCGAATGTTGTATTTAAAAACAACTTGATAACCGTTAGCTTTCCATATGATTCAACATTTACAATGCGTTTGTCAGGCAATTATAATGAATTGACGAAATCATTTTCCGGCTCAGGACAATATGCAGATGGCAGCTGGACCGACTTCACCTTAAATTATAAACCAACTTCCGATACAGTCATAACTAAAACTTCGGCCAAGTTAAAACCAGCCATTGATTGTGGCAAAGTGTTTTACCCATTTGGTGCATATGGCGAACCAGAACCTGCAACTACAGGATTAATAAAAGATTCATGGGCTAAGTTTAAAAAACGTTATGACGCAATTTTGATAAAAAATGCTACAATCTGGACTAATGAATCCGATTCTATCTTAAAAGAGCAAGATATTTATATTGTGGATAGTAAAATTGTTCGTATTGCTCCAAACATTGATGCGCCTAAAAGTGCCTTCGCAAAAGTAATTGACGCAAAAGGCATGCACTTAACTCCTGGTATTATTGACGAACATTCTCACATTGCCTTGTTTAGTGTTAACGAAGGTGCAGATGTAAGTAGCGCAGAAGTAAGAATGGGAGATGTTATTAACCCTGACGATATAAATATTTATCGTCAATTAGCGGGTGGTGTTACAACAGCGCAATTACTTCATGGTTCTGCAAATCCTATTGGTGGACAAAGCTGTTTAATTAAATTAAGATGGGGAAAAAGCGCAGAAGAGTTTAAATACGAAAAAGCACCTGGCTTTATAAAATTTGCTTTAGGAGAAAATGTAAAACATTCTAATGGTTTAAATCCTGATCAAGTTAGATTTCCTCAAACGCGCATGGGAGTTGAACAATTGTATTATGATTATTTTACAAGAGCAACGGCATACAAAAAACAATTTGCAGATTTCACAAAACTTGCCCCAAAAGAAATAGAAAAAAATAAAATTACATCACCGCGAAAAGATTTAGATTTAGAAGCGCTTACTGAAATACTAGATGGTAATCGTTTTATAACTTGCCACAGTTATGTGCAAAGCGAAATAAACATGTTAATGCATGTAGCCGATAGTATGAAATTTAAAGTAAACACCTTTACACATATTTTAGAAGGTTATAAATTAGCTGATAAAATGAAAGCGCATGGTGCGAATGCTTCTACATTTGCCGATTGGTGGGCTTATAAACTAGAAGTTATGGATGCTATTCCGCACAATGCAGCAATGCTTACAAAGGCAGGAGTAAATACGGCAATTAATTCTGATGATGCTGAAATGGGAAGACGATTAAATCAAGAAGCTGCGAAGTCAATTAAATATGGCGGATTAACGGAAGTGCAAGCGTTAAAATTAGTAACCCTTAACCCTGCAAAAATGTTACACATTGATGATAAAGTGGGAAGTATTAAAGTAGGTAAAGTAGCAGATTTAGTTTTATGGACAGATAACCCGTTAAGTATTTACACTAAAGTAAACACTACTATTATTGATGGACAAATTTATTATGACAAAGATGAAGATACTAAATTACGTGAAGACATAAAAAAAGAACGCGCTCGCATTATTGCCAAATTAATTGTAGAGAAAAATAAGGGTGCTAAAGTCATTAAGCCGCAACCTAAAAAACAAAACCATTTTCATTGCGATAGTGAGGATAGTGGGTTGTAAAAACAATTTAATAAAAATTAAACGTCACTACCTGATCCCTCTGTCCTGATTGGTTATGGCAACTTGTGCATACTTCAGGATCTTTAGTTACACTATAATAAGTGCTCCCATCTGCATTAAATTCAGCCCATAACCATGATCCAGTTCTTTTATACATTACCGCATATAAACCACTTCCCTGAATTTCTTTTACAATAAAAGATCCATCAGGAAATTTTTGTCCTATCGGTAATTTACCATTATCAGTTAATACACTATTAGCTACTTTATTAAATTTTAATTTAAAAGAACCATGCGGACCTGTTGTACCTGAATATACAGTATTAGGTAAATTCTTATAATAAATAAAGGCCGATTCATTTTTAGCACTGTCGTATAATGCCTTGTCACTATATGCTAAAAGCGGATTCATGCCAACATCTTTTCTACAAGAATAAAAAATACTGGTGGCTAAGACCAATCCTGATGATAAAACGAGTAGTTCTTTTTTTACCATAATTATTTCATTTCGATTATATATTTTGACAACCAGGTTTTGTGAAGTGGCTGTTTCCACACAGTATCTAATTCGAGTAATTTAGTGATTGTATTATCAAACACTAAAGTATTACCTGAAATTATATTATTTGCCAATAACTCTTTTATTTGCGAAGCCTTTACCACCTCCACTTGATTATTATTTTCGTAAGCTACTAATAAACGATTTAGCAATTCAATCGAAAATGCTTGTTCTAATTCTTTTACGAATCGAACTTGTTTATCAATACTACAACCACTGGCGTTGTATTTATCTTCATTAACTTTAAAAATCAATAATCGATTTTGGTATAATTCAAAATTAGCATCTAAACTCACATCGTGCGCCGTCCAGCAGCTTACAAAATTTTGACAACGATTTTTGAAATCAACTAATTGTTCGTTGCTTAACTCTTTACTTAAAGTATAAATCCAAATACGTTCGTTCATAATATTAAAGTTTATGATTTTTAAATATGAGATGCTGAATCAAGTTCAGGATGTTAAAACTAACCAACTTATATTTTAAATAAATTTACATTTTCTGCTTGCAAAGGCACACATACGTAATAAAATGATGCCGTGTTTAAAACGAGAGATGTTTGTTTCTCCATAAGTACGATCTCTGTACTTAATTGGAATTTCAACAATTTTTAAATTCAATTTATGTGCGCCAAACAATAAATCAAAATCTCCGAAGGGATCAAACTCACCAAAATAGATTCTGTTCTTAGTTAGTTTAATGTAGTCTTTCCTAAACATCACTTTCGTTCCACATAATGTATCCTTAAATCGTTGGTCGAGTAACCAAGTAAATACCCAACTAAAGAAATGATTACCTAAATAATTTAAAAAACGCATCGCTTCTCCCTCCATTGGATAAACTAAACGTGTGCCGTTAATAAAATCGCCTTTGCTTCCTGCAATCGCATCATAAAATTTAGGAATATCTTCTGGTGGCACCGTTAAGTCAGCATCCAAAATCATTAAGATGTCGCCTGTTGCAATTTTATAGCCTTCACGCACCGCATCTGCTTTTCCTTTTCCTTTTTGCTGGCCAATTTTTATATCGTGTGTGTCCTTATATTTTTGTTGAATCTCTTGAATTTTTTGCCAAGTGTCATCTGTACTATTTCCTTCAATAAAAATAATCTCTACATGCTTCCCAAATTTTGGTAAACGGGTAATGGCATTTTCAATATTACCACTTTCGTTACGAGCAGGAATAACAACCGTTGTAGAGTATTTCATTTTATAATCGTCTGGATTGCTTAATGGTAAAGGTTTTGCAAACGAATAGGTATTTAAACTAAAGAATCTAAAGAAAGGAAACTTCGCTAAAAACAAATTATGTAACTCTGCAATTAACGGAATATAAAAAGGGAAAATAAATCGTTTACTATTTCTATAAACATCAAATCCAGATACAAATAATAAATTGTTTACATCTTTTGTGTTTAACCAATTTTGAGTAGGTGTTTTAGTTTTTAATCCAATTAATTCCGCAAATTTCAACGCGGGTTCCCATAAGGAGTTATAATACTGAACAATTATTTTAGTGTTTGGGTGACATACTTTTTGTACTTGTTCAAATACCACTTGTATATCTTCAACAAAACCAATCAAATTACTAATAATAACAAAATCATATTTTTCTGTAAGTGTAATATTATTAGCGTCCATTAAAACGAACTCAATATTCTTGCCCGAATGTTTTTCTTTAGCCCAAGCAATTTGTCCTTCGCTAAAATCTATTCCAACTTTTCTGCTTCCGGCAATTCCTGCTAATAAATCGCCACTTCCACATCCAACTTCAAGCACTGAACTATCTTCGTGAGAAAAATAATTACAATAATTTGTAATTTCTTTCCAATAGTAATTTGATAGTCCACGCCCTTTTCTTTTAGAAGCAATAGTGTTAAAATATTCTTTAATGTTTTGCAAAATCCGTTTTTTTAGATAGGCTAATTTACAAGTTTAAATTAAAAAAGACGCTTAAACACCAAGATTTATATTTATATTTTTCAGAAAAAATTGTATTTATTGTTTAGGAATATCATATTAACCTCAATTAAACTAAAATTTAGCAAGAAGGTTTAATAACTTTGATAAAGTGTAATGAATGCAAATTTAAAATTATAAGAAATAATGATTACAATAAAACCCCAACTTTTAATAAGCATCATCCTTTTGAATAGCCTTATGATGTTTTCTCAAACACAAAAAAAATCAGTTAACTATTCCAAAAAACCATACTGGGTTGAAATGATGAAAGACCCCAATTCAAATTACTTTGAGACTATAAAAGCGTATGAGGCATTTTGGGAAAATCGAAAAAAACCTCAAGAAGAAAATGATGTGATAGGACAATCAAAAAACGTATCATCAAAAAGAAATTTTTTAAGTCGCTGGTTTAAAACAAAAGAAGAACGTGATGAAGAGGATATAAAAAAATATACACTTGATGTAAAAAAATTTAACCATTGGAAATTAAAAGTAGAACCATACGTTCAGGCAGACGGAAGCATATTAGATGCTGATGCTCGACTTAAATTATGGCAAGATCAGCAACAAAAAAATTAAATATATTTATTTTTAATACTATTACGATGTCAATTAAAATCAAAACTTCTATAGCTATTCTTCTTGTACTTTCATGCTCTTGCTTTTCGCAACCTGGCACTACATGGCAACAAACTGGCCCAAATCTTTTTCCTACTAATGAAAGCGGGCAAGTAAACGGCATTGGTCGTGTTTGTCAGTTAAAATTTCATCCTACAAATCCACTTAAAATGTATGCCGTTACTGCATCAGGAGGTTTATGGATAAGTAATGATAGCGCATTGACATGGGTAAAAACTGGCACAGATAAATTACCTTCAACGGCTTGTGCATCGGCTTGTATAGATTATACAAATGATAATATTATTTATTTAGGGACCGGCGATCCCAATTATTATTCGCCAGATTTTGGAATTTGGAAAAGTATAGATGGCGGTCAGAATTGGCTGCAATCAAGCACTGGGATGGGAAATAGATTGCCGGTAGAAATTTTAATGGATCCAACTAACACTAACGTTTTGGTTACTGCTACAGATAATGGAATTTATAAATCAACCAATGCTGGGGCAAATTGGAGTTTAGTAAAAACAGGTGGCGATTTTACAGATATGCAATTTAAACCAGGAAGTTCCAGTACACTTTATGCATGCACATTTTCGGAATTTTGGCGCTCAACTGACTTTGGAAGTACCTGGACACAGATTACAAATGGGGTTGTTATTCCAGGTGGAGGAAGTGGTAATGGCATGCGGATAGCGGTTAGTGCAGCTAATCCTAATGTGGTTTATTTAGGAATGATAGCAGATGAAGGGACAATTTTAAAATCAGTTGATGGTGGTACTAGCTTTATAACTATTTATAATAACCCAGCGCAAAGTCTAGTTGGTTACGATGCTGCTGGAGGTGGACAAGGCGACTATAATTTTGGCATGACAGCAGATCCGCTAAATGAAAATACTGTTTTTGTAGTTGCACATGTAGTATGGAGAAGTGATGATGGTGGAATTACCTGGATACAACTAACTGATTGGTGGGATCAATTACATACAGACATGCACGGCATTAAATTTCATCCAAATTTTCCTAACAAATTATTTAATATTAATGATGGCGGTGTATGGCTGAGTAATGATGCGGGAGACAACTGGGTTCCAAAAAGTGATGAACTTGGCGCTACTGAAATTTATCATGCTAGCCAGAGCCCAATTAAACGAGATATGATTAGCATCGGAACTCAAGATAACGGAGAACTTTATTTTAATTCAAATACATGGAGAACAAATAGAGGTGGGGATTGGACAAGTAAATCATCTTTTGATTATTTGACAAATAATGTTGTTTATTATTATGAAACTGGCGATAGAAGGCCTGTCAACAGTTCTGAAACTAGTTATAACTTGCCATTTGTAGCAACAAATAATAGTGTTTTAGAATTCACTAAAAAAAATAATACACTTGCATTTAGTGGCGAGCAAAATATTTGGAGAACTACTACTCTAAATAACAGCAGCCCCACATGGAGTCAAATCAGTAATTTTAATCAAACCGTCAAAGCCATAAATTCTTCACAAGCTGATTCCTCGGTACTTTATGTAATAACTGCTAATAGTAAAATCTATAGAAGCGACAATGTATTGTCAGCTGCTCCAACGTTTACCAATTTCACAACGCCAGCTTCAACAAATTTATTTGCCAACATTGCAACCGTAAAAACAAATTCAAATGTGGTTTATATTTCTTGTGGTAGTAGGGTTTACCGCTCTGCAAACAGAGGAGCTACATGGACAAATGTTTCATCCAATTTACCCTTAGTTAATATTTTAAAAATTTATCACGACGAATTTAGTCCTAATGAAACAATTTATGTCTGTTCAGCAAATGCTGTTTATTACAAAGATGCTACTATGACAAATTGGATAAATATTTCTTATAACTTACCTTCAATTGCCTCTATTAGAGATTTTATGTTATACAATCCTGGCACAGCAGCAAGCTTATTGCGCGTTGCATATTATGGCAGAGGAGTTTGGGAACTACCCATCAATACAAGCTTTGCTCCTGCCCCTGATTTTGCAGCCAATACAAATACTATATGTGTTAATCAATCTGTTGCTTTTACTGATTTAAGCATCGGCAACCCCACAACTTGGAACTGGACATTTGCAGGAGGATCGCCTTCAACTTCAACTTTACCAAATCCAACAATATCCTATTCAGCAACCGGAATTTATAATGTTACACTCACCATCTCAAATAGCAACGGCTCAAATTCTATCACTAAAACATCTTTCATTAATGTTACAATACCCCAACAAATACCTTTCTCTGAAGGGTTTACAGCATCAGCTACGCCCAGTAACTGGGAAAACTACGACCAAGGAAATGATGGAGTTATTTGGGAACATAGCCTTTTAGCAGGCGGATTTGGAACTAGTTCACAATCAGTTTACTTTGATAATTTTAATAATGATGTTAATAGAAAACGCGACGAATTGAGAACGCCGAAATTTGATTTTAGTTTTTCAAGCCATCCATTACTCCTTTTTGATAGAGCATATGCAAGGTATGATAATACCTATACGGATACGCTTGCTGTTCTAGTATCAAATGACTGCGGTTATAGTTATACACAAGTTTACATTAAAGGCAATACCAATTTAGCAACAGCTCCCGATAAATCAAGCTCCATTTTCACTCCAACAGCAACGCAATGGAAAAGAGATACTATTGATTTATCAGCGTATGCTGGCGATCCTAATGTAATGGTATCATTTCAAAACAGGGGTTTTTATGGTCAAGCCATTTATTTAGACAATATTAATATTTCAAATTCAGCAATTACTTCGGTAAATAACCTTATTTATGATGCGAAAATTACTGTATATCCAAACCCTAGTTCAGGAAACATTACTCTTAATTTATTTTCAGCCATCAAAGAAAATTATCACTTAGAAATATTCAATGCTATTGGCAAAAAAATTTACTCTGAGCAGTTAATTGATTTTAATGGTAATCTTAAAAAGGAAATTAATTTAAGTGCATTTGGAAGTGGATTATATATACTCAATTTTACAAACAATAGTAAAACAAATAGTATAAAAGTAATTATAGAGTAATGTAAACTAAATCTATTTTACATTTAATTTATCGGCTAAAAATTTACCCATACTAAAACATGCTTGTAATAAATACCCTCCTGTAGGTGCATCCCAATCAAGCATTTCTCCTATTACATAATGATTTTGGAGTTTTTTTATTTCTAAATCTTCGTTTACTTCTTCTAAAGATAAGCCTCCCACTGTTGAAATAGCATCGTCTATTGGAGCAAAATCTACAATATGTAATGGGTATAATTTTAGAAGCTGACTTAATAAATGAGCGTCGTTATATTCTTGTTTTGAAGAAGCAAGTTTCAATAATTCTACTTGAGTAGAAGTTAGGTTTATTTTTTTTTCAAGAACATCTTTTGTAGATAAATTGCCTTTATTCTCTAATCGTTTTTTAATTTCTTCTAAAGATAAATCAGGTTTAAAGTCTATATATAATTTAGCTACTCCGTCATGCTGAACTTGTTTCAGCATCTCATGAGACCCTGAAACGAGTTCAGGGTGACTAATGTTGGGGCGAATAAGTTGCTTCCTAATCTCTGCGCTCAATGGATAAATACCGCTTCCTTCAATTCCAAATTCAGTAATAACAGCTTCTCCTTTTCGTGAAATATTGCCGCAGGTAAACTCGCAATTTTTTAAAGCGTTACCTTGATGCATTTTTATAAAAACTGAATTCCAATTAATTTTATAGGCACAGTTTGACGGATAAAATTTCTTAATTTGAATTCCTTTTTTGTTAAAGTACGAGGCCCAACTTCCATCGCTTCCTGTTACTTTCCAACTTGCTCCGCCAAGCGCAAAAACAACTATATCAGGTGTTGTTTTTATAAGTTCATTATTACAAGAAAACAGCAGCTCCTCATTATCCCAACCTTGCCATGTATGATTATAGAAAATAGAAACTTTATTTTTTTGAAGTTGAGATTCAATTGCTTTTAAAACTTCAATGGGTTTTATTCCTTTTTTAGGAAACACTCGTTTACTAGTGCCAACGTAGGTTTCGATGCCAATTGATGTTAACCAATTTGAAAAATCAGTATTTGAAAAATGGTTTAAAAACGGTTCAATGAATTTTTTTGGGTCATAACGTTCTGCGAACTGATTAATGTCTTCAGAATGCGTTAAATTGAATCCACCTTTTCCTGCAACCAAAAATTTTCTTCCTAAAGCTGCATTTTTTTCATAGATAGAAATATTAAATTTATTTCCATCTAATGAACAGGCTAACATTAAAGCTGATGCGCCACCTCCAATAATTGCTATTTTTTTTTTGGCCATTATTTTAAACTCTGCCAGAGTTGATGTGTATTATGCCGTAAAATATTTATAAAACAAAGGAATGGTTTCAATACCTCTGTAATAATTAAATAAACCATAATGTTCGTTTGGCGAATGCAACCCATCGCTATCTAATCCAAAACCAAATAAAATACTGTCCATTCCTAACTCCTTTTTAAATAAAGCGACGATAGGAATACTTCCTCCACTGCGGGTTGGTACTGGTTTTTTACCATAAGTTTCTTCCATAGCTTTGCTAGCTGCTAAAAATCCTTTCGAAGTAATCGGCACCAAAACAGGTTCTCCGCCATGATGAGCAGTAACTTTTACCTTTACTGATTTTGGTGCAATGCTCTCAAAATGTTTGATAAATAAATCGCTAATTTCTTTTGAGGATTGATTTGGCACTAAACGCATGGAGATTTTTGCAAACGCCTTGGAAGGTAAAACTGTTTTTGCTCCTTCGCCAGTATAACCTCCCCAAATACCATTAACATCCAAAGTTGGTCGAATACCTGTTCGTTCGTTTGTAGAATAGCCTTTCTCTCCTCGCTCTTCATCAATATTCAAATCTTTTTTAAACGCGTCTAAATCAAAAGGGGCTTTTGCCATTTCTGTCCTTTCTTCAGAGCCTAACTCTTGTACGTTATTATAAAATCCAGGAACAGTAATATAATTATTTTCATCGTGACAAGACGCAATCATTTTACATAAAATATTAATTGGATTTGCTACAGCACCGCCATAAACACCACTGTGTAAGTCTCTATTAGGTCCAGTTACTTCAACTTCCATATAAGCTAAGCCTCTTAAACCAGCGTCAATACTAGGAATATCATTGGCTATAATGGAGGTGTCAGAAATTAAAATTATATCTCCTTTTAATTTTTCTTTATTTTCAATAATCCAAGGCCCTAAATTTGGAGAGCCAACTTCTTCTTCGCCTTCAATCATAAACTTCACATTACAAGGCAATGTGTTCGTTTTCATCATTGTTTCAAAAGCTTTTACGTGCATATACATTTGGCCTTTATCATCACAACTTCCGCGGGCAAAAATGGCGCCTTCAGGATGAATGTCCGTTTTTTTAATGACAGGTTCAAATGGAGGTGAGTCCCATAAATTAATTGGATCGGCAGGTTGTACATCATAATGCCCATAAACTACTACCGTTGGTTTCGTAACATCAATTATTTTTTCGCCATAAACTACCGGATAACCTTTTGTTTGACAAATTTCAACTTTATCAGCGCCCGCTTCAATTAATCGTTGTTTTACAGCTTCTGCTGTTGTTTGCATGTCGGATTTATGTTCTGGCTTAGCACTTATAGATGGTATTTTTAATAAATCTAAAAGTTCATTTAAAAAACGCTCTTTATTAGCATTTAAATAGGTTTGTATTTGATTTCGCTCCATTGATATAGAATTTTGGTGCTAATGTACTTTTTTTATTTAAAATGCCATTTTGAATGATTGAAAAAGTTGTTAATGACTTGTTTATAGTTTATTTTTGGAAGTATGAAGAAAAATATAATTATTATAACAGCATCATTACTTAGCTTTTTTTTTGATGCCCACTCACAAATTACAACAGGAACATTAACGCCTACACAATATGTTCAAAATGTATTACTAGGAGGAGGTGTAACTGCATCTAATATTACTTATACCGGCTTATCTGAAATGATATCTACATTTAGCGCTACGCCTATTGGTAATTTGGGATTATCAAATGGCGTGTATCTTACCTGTGGTTCCAATGGTACTATTCCAGGTGAGTTGGGGCCTAATGGTCCAAGTTCTGGATTTCAAAGCGTAAATCAATTCCAGCCTGGAGATGCTGATTTGGATGTCGTTTCAGGATTCTCAACTTTTGATGCGTCTATATTAGAATTTGATTTTATTCCTCAATCCGATACAGTAAGGTTTAGATATGTCTTTGGATCTGAAGAATATAATGATTACGTAAATAGTGGTGTAAATGATGCTTTTGCTTTTTTACTTAGCGGCGTCACCACTCCATTAGCTCAAACAAATATTGCTTTAATTCCCGGAACAACAACTCCCATCTCAATAAACACTGTAAATAATGGCAATTCATTTGGAGTTTCTAATGGCCCTTGTTCTAACTGTGCTTATTACAGGGATAATATTTTGGGAGGTATAAACTGCGTTTATGATGGATTAACGACTGTTTTGACTGCTAAAGCCAAAGTAATTTGCGGCGAAAAATATCACATTAAAATTGCTATAGCTGACGCCGGGGATCATGTTTTTGATTCAGGTGTTTTTTTAGAAGCCGGATCTTTTAGTAGTGCTCCACCATTGAATGTTTATACAATAAATTCAAATTCAAATATTCCCGATTCCATATTAGTGGAAGATTGTAATACTTATTGCGCCTATTTTATTAGAAATGGAAATATAGCCGTTGTAGATTCTTTTAACCTTCAAATTTCCGGAAATGCATTGTTAGGGGCAGATTATATTCAATCAGGAAATCCAGGATTTACTTGGCCAACTAAATTAATTTTTGCAGCTAATCAAGACACGATTAAAATTTGTAATATCGTCGCACTACAAGATAATTTAATTGAGGGGACAGACACTATCAATTTTGAAATGTCGAGTTTTGTAACCAATACCTTATCTTGTTTATCTTCTAATTCTATAAACTTTAATTTATACATTAAAGATTATGTCCCAATTGGTATTGGGCAAAATAGCACTTCAGTTTGCACCGGAAATTCTATTTTGTTAAATGCGGGTGCAACCAACGGATATCCACCATATACATATACATGGACTGCTCCTCCCATAAATACTCCTACCCTTAATACCGGACCAATAAATTCCTCACAAAACTTTACAATAACGGTTAATGATATATGCAATAAGCCCGTAACACAAACGATTACTATAAACCCTGTTTCTACACCAACAATTGTAAGTTCAAGTACTTTAATTTGCATCGGCACAACAGCCTCTTTAACGGCATCTGGAGCAACAACCTACACTTGGAGTAATGGCGTTTCAAATGATACTTTATTTGTGAGTCCTAATGTAAATACAACTTATACTGTAATAGGAGCAAATGGTGCTTGCACCAACTCTGCAGTTTCAACTGTAAGCGTAATTGGCATATCACTTTCTGTAACTGGAAATAATTCTATTTGTTTAGGACAAAATACAACTCTCACAGCATTAGGTAGCACAAGTTATACTTGGAATACGGGTTCTACCAATTCTTCTATAAATGTTTCTCCCAATATTACTACAAATTATACAGTAAGTTCAGTAGCTGGGTCTTGCTCAAATACAGCCGTTTATACCGTTAGCGTTACGCCTCCTCCTTCGCTTACTGTTACAGGATCGCCTTATTGCGCTGGACAAACTACAACAGTTACGGCAAGTGGTGCTAATAGTTATACATGGAGTACGGGCTCGATAACTAATTCTGTCGTGGTATCACCAATTGGAAATACTACTTATACTGTCATTGGATCAAGTATTCCATCATGCACTAGTAGTATTGCATTTACTCCAAGTCTTATCACTACTGCGCCACAAATTATAAATACCTCTCCAGTTATTTTTTGTTTAGATTCTATCAAAGCGATAACTGTGAGAATAGATGGGGGAAATGAGCCATACAGCATAAGTTGGTTAATTCCGGGAGGTGGGATAATTCCGTTTGATACAACTACCTATACTTATTATTTTACTCAAAGTATAAGCCCAAGTAATGGTTCTTACACCATTGTA
>JBILOV010000217.1:0-4001 GCA_044374335.1 Bacteroidia bacterium
ATCTAATGTTGCAATGTACTTTTTACCATTACCAAGGTATAGTCTGCAAATAGTTTTCCTATTGGTGTCATCAAGTAGAATAGCAAAATATGATTGTGCATCGCGATAACTAATTCTTGAAACAGGAATTTTTTGTCTTAAAATAGTTTTCACAATCATAAAGGCTTCAAGCTCTTCATCAGTAGTTACTACCTTATTTGCTTCTTCTTTAGTTATCTCATCCGTTGCAGCAGAAAGTGCGTCCTGCTCTTTTGCCGTTTGATCTTCTTTTGTTAGGGCAGTTTTCAGTCTTTCAGTAATAAGATCGCTTATATGTTGTTGTATAGATTTTTTTGTAAGGTTTGTAAATTGCTCTAAAACTTTTTGCGTAATTGTGCTAGGATAAACTTGCCTTGCAAAATGTTTGACAAATTCGGGTGTTGGAGCAACAAGTTCTTGTTGTATAAGATGCTTTAATTCATTTGTATATTTTAATTCAGCAGCAGTATTTGTTATTGAATCGGCGTCAAAGTATGCTTTATGAAATTTTTTCAGTTCTTCAATTTGATTATCCTTAATTTCTGTAATGTTAAATTCAAGAAATGGTTTTTCATCCATCTTATTTGCTTCAACTAAGTCAGAATAAAATCTATAATTAAGACCATTAGTTAATATACCAAATTTGGCTTTTGATACATGGAAATACCTTAATAGCTGTCCATCATGTAAGTTAAGATTTTGAGCAATGTGTTTACATTCAACAAGAATACAGGGTGTATTATCTTTCATTATTGCATAATCAATCTTCTCACCTTTTTTTGTACCAATATCACTGATATATTCCGGAACAACTTCCATAGGATTAAATACATCGTATCCCAATGCTTGAAGGAATGGCATAATAAATGCATTTTTAGTTGCCTCTTCTGTAGCAATTTGATCTTTAAGTTTATTAACTCTATCTCCTAGCAGTTTTATTTGGTCTTTGAAATCCATTTGTTGTAATTTTTTTATGAATAGTTTTATTTGTTAAAAAAAGTGTGATAAAAGCAGATTAAAATAGGACATTCTAAAACCAGAATTTTAGTTGTGCTAAAATACAACTTTATTTTTTTTCATTCTTGCATATTGGTATTAATGAAAAAGAAAAATCAGGTTAATACTTTTTTGCAACAAGTAGGCGATAACATTCGTAAAGAGCGAATAAAAAAAGGCTACACACTTGCTGGCTTAGGAGAAGATATTGGCTCAGATAAATCTAACATGCATAAAATAGAACAGGGTAAAAATATTACCCTAATAACCTTATTAAAAATTGCCGCTTTTTTAGAAATACACCCAACAAAATTATTTTCTCATACATCGGAAGTCTCTATCCAAGACGTTGAGAATTATAACTCGCAATAATCTATTTAGTTTTCTGTCCACTATTTATATTTTATTGCACATCAGACTTACTAAATTTTGCAACATTCATCATATAATTAGTATTATAATAATTATTTTTATCCATAGCGGGCAGTAAACTATTATTTGAGTTTTCTTCAAAAAATCGTTAGTGATTAATGCCTATTATTAAAATTTAAAAAATGTAAAACAAATGTTTTTAAAAAGTAAAAATTTCGTCCTATTTAAAGTCTTTACTTTATTAACACTCTTTTTTTCTGCAGTAAAAATCCAATCACAGAATATATTAATTAGCACTGGGGGCACTGTTAATGTTGCTGGTGGCGAAGTATTTTTAGATGCTGGTGGGCCATCAGCAAATGATGGTAATGTGAACAAGTCAATCACTCTTTGTTCATCGGTAAATGGAAAATCTGTGTATTTAGATTTTACAATGTTCAATACATTTTTCAATACGTCTAGTCTTTCATGGAAATATGGGGATTCTGTTTGTATTCATAATGGGTCAAGTGCATCTGCACCTAAAATGGCTACCTTATTAGGAAACTATGGTTCTCCATATAATAGTGGGTTGAATCCAACTCCTGTTGGCTTAGGAACAGGCTCAGGACTTGGTGCTGTAACATCACCAGGAGTGTTTTCATCCACGGCAATTAACGGGTGCTTAACTATTAATTTTTTCAATGTAGATCCGATACAATCTCCGGGTTGGAGTGCTAACGTTGGACTTTATAGCCCTCTAGGAATTCCAGGATGTACAGTAAACTTATCCGCATCTACTAATACAATTTGTGCAGGAAATACGGTTACGCTAAACGCAACCGGAAACATTGTGGCTGCATCTATTAATAATAATTTTAATGGAGGTACTGTTGGCACAGGTTGGCAAGGAACATCTTCCGCCACGCTCACAAACAATGTATGTGGTAGTAATAGTTTGGATGGATCTACTTATTTATGGATGGCGAATGCATCATGCCCTAGAACTTTAACATCAAATGCAATGGATGTTTCAAACGGCGGTATTGTTAGTTTTGAATACCGACAAGCAGGTAATAATGGAGCGGCCAGCCCTTGCGAATCACCAGATATTGGAAGTGGCTCTACGCCAGAATCTGTTTTTGTGCAGTATTCATTAAATGGAGGGGTTAATTGGACAACATTAAAAGTTATGTATCCGCATAACATACAATCATCTTTTGGTAGTGATAATTATAATGGAATAGGCTATGAAGTTAAAATTTGGAACAAAATTGTAGTCCCTATTCCAGCGGCAGCACAAACTGCAAATACACAGTTTAGATGGATCATGCCAATATGCACCTCATCTTCTACCGATAATTGGGGGCTAGATAATGTCGTGATCTCTACACTAAAGACGACTACAATAACAATCAAAGACATTACAAATAACATTATTATTAATACCTCTACAGTTAGTCCAATATCAATTACTCAAACGCCCACTGCAACAACAGTATATCAGGCCTCAATAACAGATGGAATAACAACATGTACAAGCAATCAAACTATTACTATAAATGGTGGAACTCCTGCAATTACATCTTTCTCATACACTAACCCATATTGTGCTAATGGTGCAAATCCAACGGCCAATTTAGCAACTGGCTTTGCAACAGGAGGAACATTTTCTTCAACACCTGTTGGATTAAGTTTAAGCCCAACTTCTGGTTCAGTAAATTTATCGGCTAGTAATACAGGAACTTATGTTGTTACATATACCAGCCCTACAGGAAGCTGTAGCGTAGCATCCAATAACTCAGCCACACTCATAATTAATCAAACGCCAACAGTTACAGCTAATGCAAGTAATTCAGTTATATGTTTAGGCAGTTCAACTACTTTAAATGGTACAGGAGCTGCTTCTTATAACTGGACAAACGGTGTAACAAATGGAACCATATTTTCGCCAACCGCAACCGCAACATACACCGTTATTGGAACATCGGTATCAGGTTGTACAAATACAGCAATTCAAACTATTAGTGTTAATCCAATCCCAACAACAACTGCAAGCGTCACTGGTACAATTAGCTGTTCTACGCCCACAATATCTTTAAATTCAACATTAGCAGGTGTTACATACACTTGGACAGCACCAGTTGGAGGTTCTGTAACTTCGGCTAACACACAATCTGCATCAGCCTCTGGCGCATCTGGAATATATACCTTAACTATTCAAAATGCAGCAGGATGTTCTTATTCAACAACAACATTCGTTCCGCAAAACACAGTATCCCCAAGCGGTTTAAGTGCGGGAGCAAATCAAACATTAACGTGTTCATCAGCATCCATTGCACTAAACGGCAGCGTGTTAACTCCAAGCAATGCTATTTTAAACTGGGGTTCAAGTGTTTGTGGTTCATTAACAACATTAACAACATCCGCCTGTGCAGCAGGCATTTATACACTAACCGCAACTAATCCTAATAATGGATGTACGGCTTCATCAACAGTACAAGTATTCCCAAATGCTGGTTCACCAACAGTTGCGATTTCATCCACTGCCTTAGTAATAGATTGTAATAGTACATCCCAATCAGTTACTGTTACAAGTGTTCCAAGTACCGATGTAACTTACAACTGGAATACTG
>JBILOV010000218.1:0-3996 GCA_044374335.1 Bacteroidia bacterium
ATTGATGGAATGAATTCCTGCGCCATTAGAAGTTGTGTCCACAAATACTGTTTCACAATAGGTATCAGAACAGGTACCGCTCGAAACCGTTAGGCAAATGGTGTACATACCAACTGAAGAGTAAGTATAACTTGGATTCGAAAGAGTAGAAGTATTACCATCACCAAAATCCCAGAAATAGGATAAACTATCTGAACTAGATGAATAGTCTTGAAGGATCCAATTATTTAGCGTTACATCAGACGGCGTCATAAAAAAAGAGGCATGGCAATCCGTTGGTGTTTGATGAGATAGATCTAGTGGGACAATGTAAGCGTAGTCTTCGGCTCCACCAAAATTTTGTGGATTTGGATAATTAATGCGATGCGTGATTGTATTATTAAATTGAGGCAAAGTAACATTATATGTAAAATAGTATTGTTGGGTTGTGTAAATACCTGGCATAGGAATATTTACACCAGGAATGGTTGTAGTACCAGTATCTCCTACAATTTCTCTGAAATTATAAGCACATGGACCATATATATAATTTGACACTCCATAAGTTAAACCTGTTAACCATTTTACTTTAATAGCAAAACCTGGTACACATACATTAGTAGATGTTGAAAAGGCTGCATTTACTAATAGTGAATCTTTGGCTAAACAAACATTTGAAGGATTTCCAATTTCAGAGAATTTGGTTTCTTTAACTACATTATAAATTTGTGGTTGAGGAAAAGAGTGGGTTGTTGTGCTATTTACATCAATATTACTTCCATCATTAAAATTCCAATGAGTATAATCTCTCTGCCAATTGGATGGAGCATTGGATTGATCCTGAAACCAAACCATATTGATTACACCCGTATTAGAAAAAATAAATGAACTAGAACAAGTTTGAGATTTTAAACTCAAAAATCCTAATAAGAAAATTAAAGAAAATAAATAATAGTGGTGTTTCATAACAATAATTTTAGTGGTTTTATCACACAAACCTACATTACAAAACCATTACTTTTATTGAAATTAGTATTCGCAAGGAATCAACTAATAAGTGGTGGCTTTTTGCCGATAAGTGGAATTAATGTATTAAAAATACGCCTTCATTTCATCTGCTACTTTTTTTGCTTCTTTAGCAGCTGCCGAAGCAAAGTCTTCTCCGTTTGATGCGTAAATAATAGCACGAGATGAGTTGATTAACAAACCAATATCATTTTTAATTAAGCCATGCTTGCATACACTTTCTAAATCACCACCTTGGGCGCCAACCCCAGGAACTAATAAAAAATGGTTTGGTACAATATTTCTAACCTCAGCAAACATGTCAGCTTTAGTAGCTCCAACTACATACATCATGTTTTCGTCGGTTCCCCAATGGCTCGATGTTCTTAAAACGTGTTTATATAAAGCTTCTGTTTTGCCTTCATCTAATTGAAAATCTTTTGCACCTTCGTTAGATGTTAAAGCTAAAACTATAGCCCATTTACCTTCAAACTCCAAAAAAGGCTTAACGGAATCGCTTCCCATATATGGCGCAACGGTTATTGCATCAGCATGTAAACGTTTAAAAAAAGCCTTGGCATACATGCTTGATGTGTTTCCAATATCACCACGTTTAGCATCAGCTATTAAAAAATGATTTGGGTATTCGTGTTTAATATATTTAATAGTTTTTTCTAAACTAGTTAACCCACTTAAACCATAAGCTTCATAAAAAGCTGTATTTGGCTTAAAAGCAACACAATAGGGTGCTGTAGCATCTATTATTTGACGATTGAATTCATAAATAGGATCATCCTCTTCTAATAAAAATTTCGGCAGTTTATCTACATCTGGGTCTAAGCCAACACATAAAAATGTTTTTTTAGTTTTAATCTCGTTTATCAATTCTGCTCGTGTCATAAGTTTAATTCAATTAATAGATTAAAGAAGCAAGATTAAAGATTAAAGATCGTTTTTCAAATTTACCAATCTTTTATCTTATGTCTTTTATCTTTAATCGGTTCTATAATCCTCCTTCTTTCAATCGCTCTGCATTTTCGGCAAACTGCAAGGCATCAATCATTTGTTGTATGTAACCGTTTGTAAAGTCAGTTAAGTTGTATAACGTTAGTCCAATGCGATGATCTGTAATTCGGTTTTGAGGGTAATTGTAGGTTCTAATTTTTTCAGATCTGTCGCCTGTACTTACCATACTTTTTCGGCGACCTGTAGTTTCAGTTAAACGTTTTTGAAATTCCAAATCATATAATTTAGAACGTAACATTTCCATTGCTTTTTCGCGGTTACCTAATTGGTTGCGTTGAGTTTGGCAAGTAACAACAATACCTGAAGGCTTATGAGTTAAAATTACTTTGGATTCAACCTTATTTACATTTTGTCCGCCGGCTCCACCACTTCGGGCAGTAGCCATTTCAATGTCCGCTGGTTTTATTTCAATATCCCATTCTTCAGCTTCAGGCAACACAACAACTGTAGCGGCAGAGGTATGAACTCTACCTGCAGCCTCGGTTGATGGCACACGTTGTACACGATGAACCCCACTTTCAAACTTCATAGTTCCAAATGCGTTATTACCTTTTACATTAAATACAATTTCCTTGTAACCTCCCATAGAACCTGGGCTTTCGTCAACCAATTCTAATTGATAGCCTTTGATTTCGCAATATCTGCGATACATTTCAAATAAATCTCCAGCAAATAAAGCAGCTTCATCTCCACCTGTTCCTCCTCTAATTTCCATGGTGCAATTTTTAGCATCTTCAGGATCTTTGGGTATTAACATAATGCGAACCTCATCTTGCAATTGCGCCTCAGCTAAACGGTTTTCATCCAACTCAGCTTTAGCCATATCCAAAAATTCTTTGTCCTTTTCAGTGGCTAATACTTCTTTAGCCCCATTTATATTATCGGTAATTTGCTTGTATTTATAATAAGCTTCAACAACGGGCTCTAAATCACGGTATTCTTTATTCAATTTTTTAAATAATTGCATATCTGAAATCACACTAGGATCTCCCAATTTGGCCTCAACATCGGAAAAGCGACGTTTTATTTCTTCTAATTTATCTAACATATTATTTATGGTAACAATTTGCGAAGATACTAAATGTAATATGATTGTGCAGTGTTTTACCTCCACATTTATTTATTATACCTTAATATTTTTAAATTTTATAACTTATTTAATAGAATATCTTACTTTTGACAATTATTATTCAAAAGAACTAAATATGAAAAAAATTCTATTATTTATTACCATTTCAATTTCTTATTTTACTTATTCACAGGATTTTGTAGGCTTTAATCAAAGTAATTATGCCGGCGTAACCGGAGTTATTCAACAGCCAGCTAGTATTGTAGATGGCAGAATGAAATTTGATATGAATCTTATAGGATTTAATGTTGCAGCTTACAACAATTATATCGGTATAAATCGCAGCGCTTTTAAAAGAGAAAAAGTTGATGGAAGAATCAATATGCCTGCATTTGATGATACCTCATTTGTAGAAAAGTATTTATCTGAAAGGGTGAATGGTAAAAATAAAAGTGTTTATTTCTCAAATAGAGTTACCGGGCCATCATTTATGATACCCCTTAATAGAAAAAATGCAATTGCATTTACAAGCAATGTAAGGTCTTATATTAATATAGATGGAATTACGCCCGATTTAGCAAAGTTGTCGTATAATGAATTTAAATACCCAAGTTTATGGGTTACTAATCTTAAAAATGAAAATTTAAGTATTCAGGAAATGAGTTGGGCTGAATATGGTTTAACCTATGCACATGTTTTTAAAGAAGATAACGAACATTATTTTAAAGGTGGTGTTACACTTAAATTATTGCAAGGTATTCAATCAGCCTATATTTTTGTGAAAGATTTAGATTATAATTTTCAAACAGATACAACTCTATCTCTTATTCAATCTGAGGTGAATTATGGTCATTCTGATAATTTTAATTTCGAAAATCAGAAATTAGGCGGTGATAATAGTGGAGCTAATGTATTTG
>JBILOV010000219.1:0-3981 GCA_044374335.1 Bacteroidia bacterium
TTGATTCCAAAATTTATAATCCTTTAGATTGGAAACATTACGAAATAAAAGCACGGCCAAGTTTATGGTATAATGGTTATGATGGAGTAAAAGTGGGGGCGCATTTAAATGGTGGTTATATGAATACTAAACATGTATTTGATTTAACTGCTTGGTTTAGCAGTGGTTTAGGGCAAGCATTTTTAGACTCAACAACGAAAATAAATAACTATAATGTGTTTTCGTTTTTATTAAATTATAGAACATCAACTGCAAAATTTATAAAAAAATCAACTATTTACATGACCTTAAAATCATTAGATGGATTAGAAAGTGGGTTAATTGGTTTTGAGAAAAAAAGTAATAACGATAAAAACAGAATTTATATTCAATACAAAGCAATGGTGCGCGATATGCCAAACGACTTGGTATATTTAATTAATCAAAAGGAATGGCAAATTCAAAAAATGAACAGCTATTTAAATGTTGGCATTGATCATAACTATAATTACAACAGAGGAGTTGGTTTTATGAATCTAAATATGAGGGCAAGTGCTTTAACCAGAGATTATGATTATTCTAATATTCAATACACCGCAATTAATAAAAATGACTTAGGGAAAATAAATATCAATACCCGTGTATTTGCACAATTGGGTTTTGGATCGCAATTAGCTGACGAATCCATGTTATTTGCTGCGGGGTCAAACCCAGAGGAATTAATGGATAATAAATACACACGCTCCAATGGATTTATTCCACCAGAGTGGGGAAAATATGGTGCAATTACTAATCATTTTACAGCAGGTGGTGGATTAAATTTAAGAGGGTATTCGGGTTATGTTTTAGCTGCAGAAGATGCAAATGGGGTTATAGGCAATAATTACAAAGGAACATCAGGAGCATCGGCAAGTGCTGAAATTGAATTTGGTGAACTATTTAGTTTTATGAATATCAAACAATTAAATAACTCTATTAAAATAAATCCTTACCTGTTTGCAGATGCAGGAACAATTAATATCAATGCCCCTAATAAAGCAACTGTTATGTCGAACTTAATGGCTGGTGCAGGTGTGGGTATTGCAGTGAGTATTCAAAAATGGGGTCCGCTGTATGGCTTAAAACCTTTAACTATTCGTTTTGATATGCCTTTATTTATTAACCGATTACCATTTGCTGAAAAAGATTATTTTCAAGCACGTTGGATGATTGGTATTAACCGAGCATTTTAATTAATGAATTCATACAAACCACAATTAGTTAATTTAATAAAGCAAATAGCATTTGTTTTTTTAATGTATTTTTTTTGTCGCTTATTATTTTACTATTTTAATAGATCCTCTTTTCAAGACATTACTTTTTCTGAATTGAGTTCCTTATTATTTTACGGATTAAGATTTGATGCCTTTAGTATTGCCGCAACAAACTCGTTATATATTTTATTATGTTCACTTCCGTTCAATTTTTATTATTCGAAGGTTTATCAAAAAACAACATCTATTATATTTATTGTAACCAATGCCATTGCTATATCTTTAAATTTTATAGATTTCGCTTATTTTCAGTTTACACTTAAACGCACAACTTTTGAAGTTGGTAATTTAATTTTTGGCGGACAAACAGAATTCTCTAAACTGGTTCCACATTTTATTTCTAATTACTGGTATTTAATATTACTATATGTTTTATTTATTTGGGCTTTTACCAAAGTTCATTTCAAGATTCGTAAAAACGAAAAAAATGAATCTATAAAATTTAATTTTAAAAAGCTAAGTCTTTATTTTATTGCTTTTGCATTATTAATAAGTACAACTGTTTTAGGTATTAGAGGTGGTATAGATGAACGACCGATTGTGCTTTTAGATGCTAATAAATATGCAATTCCAAAATACACGTCCATCCTAATCAATACACCATTTTCTGTTTTAAAATCAGCTGACTTAACGGAATTAAAACCACTTTCCCTATTTAATAAAAGTGAATTAATAAAATACTACAATCCTCTGCATCCTTCGGATACAGGAGAGTTTAAAAAAATAAATGTTTGTGTTATCATCTTAGAAAGTTTTTCAAAAGAGTTTACTGCTATTGGTAAAAGAATAAGCTATACCCCATTTTTAGATAGCTTAATGTCGAAATCAATGGTGTTTGAAAATGCCATTGCTAATGGTAAAACCTCCATCAATGGCATTCCTGCAATTATTGCATCCATGCCAAGCTTTTTAGAAAATCAATACTTAAACTCTTTGTATTGTAATAATAAATTACAAACGTTGCCAAACCTGCTAAAAGAAAAAGGCTATTCTTCTGTATTTTATCATGGAGGAACAAATGGAACCATTAATTTAAATTCGTTTGCTCAATTAGCCGGTTACGATAATTATTTCGGAAGAACAGAATATAATAAGGATGAAGATTATGATGGACAATGGGGCATTTGGGATGAGCCATTTTTAAAGAAAACAGTCACAGAAATGTCAACTTTAAAACAACCATTTTTCACATCTATATTTACATTAAGTTCTCATAATCCATATAAAGTTCCAAAAAAATATGAAGGAAAATTTCCTAAAGGAAATTACGAAATAACTGAATCAATTGGATATGCAGATTACGCTTTAAACCTTTTTTTTAAAGACGCAAGCAAACAGCCGTGGTTTAACAATACACTGTTTGTTATCACACCAGATCACACAAGTATTTCAAACGACCAATTCTATTCAACTATTTTAGGACAATATTCTATTCCAATTATACTATTTAAGAATGATATAATGCCTCAAGTAGAACAAAGAACAGTACAGCAAATTGACATTTTACCTACTGTTTTAGATTATTTAAATTACGATAAGCCATTTTATTCATTAGGAAAAAGTATGCTTGCTGAAAGCGAACAACCTTCAATGTATTATATAGGACCTCATTATTGTTGTGTAAAAGACAGCTTCTTTTACATATTAAATGATTTTAAATTAACAGAAAAGTACAATTTCAAAAAAGATAGTTTGCTAAAAACAAACCTTTTAAAAAACAAAGCAGATGCAGATATTTTAAATTTCAGTAAGGCATACATACAAAACTACACAAATGATGTGATTGAGAATAAAGTGACTTACATTAATAAAACAAAAAAATAATGGAACACTATGATTTAATTGTTATTGGAGGTGGCCCAAGTGGATATGCTGGAGCAATGCGCGCCTTAGATTTTAAGAAAAAAGTTTTGTTGATTGAAAAAAAACGTATTGGTGGTGCAGGAGTTTATGATGGTGTATTAACCTCAAAAACATTATGGGAACTTTCTCAAAAAGTTTCTTCCATAAGAGAAATGGTACCAGACTACCATGTAAATTATCAGGACATTATAAACACTTTAAAAGAAGCTGTATTTGAACGTAAAACTCAAATGATGGTTCATTTAAATTTATTACAAAAACACCAACCTGATTTATTTTGTTATGAAAAAGGTACTGCTTGCTTTATTAACAAAAACACCATTGCCATAAAAAAAGAAGATGGCTCAATTAAACAAGTAAGTGCTGATAATATTTTAATTACTACAGGAAGCAGGCCAAGGTATTTATCTCACATTCCAATAGACGAACAAATTATCATGACAAGTGATGGCGTTAAAAATTTAACTAAACTACCTGAAAGTTTAGTTGTATTAGGAGCGGGTGTTATTGGTTGTGAGTTTGCCACAATTTTCTCAAATATGGGGAAAACAAAAGTTTATTTAATTGATAAAGCAGATCGAATTTTACCGTTTGAGGATGAAGATGTTGCCGCATTAGTTAGCGAAAGTCTAGAAAAACATGGCGCAACAATTCATCATGGATCTTCATTAAAACGCATGGAAATTAAAAATGGAAAAGTAGAATATGAATTAGAATATAAAAATAGTAAAACAGAAATTATTACCGTAGATAAAGCCTTAGTATCGGTTGGTAGAGTTGCTAATGTGGAGCATATTGGATTAGAAAATGCTGGAGTGAAGTTAAA
>JBILOV010000220.1:0-3970 GCA_044374335.1 Bacteroidia bacterium
AAATTTCCTAAGTGAGAGTAATAGGTAGCTATTTTTTTATAAGTTGTATATAAATTTTCAAAATCATTTAGTTTTTTAAATAACGCAATAGCTTCTAAGGTATAATCAATGGCTTTTTGGGTTTCGCCTAATTCAAAGTAAGTTTGCCCCATGTTTTGTTTAGCAACGGCAATACTATTATCGTCATCAGGACTATTTTTTATAGTGTGGTTGTAAAATTTAATATAATATTCTAACGCCGATTGATAATTTTTAATTTGAAATAAAATACTGCCAATACTATTATAACAAATAGGCAACCTAACTGAATCATGTATTTGATTAAGGTAATCTTCTGATATTTTATAGTTTGTTAATGCGGCACTATAATTACTTTTATAGTAACAATAATTTCCAAAATTCAAATAATTTGATGCTAAACCAGATTTATCATTTAAAATAGAATAAAACTTTATTGAATTTTTAATTTTATTGATAGCTAAATCATAATTTTTTAAGCGTCCATAAACACTGGCAAGTCCTGTATTTATTCTAGCTAAAGAAATTTCTTTAATAGGCGATTGATATGTTTTAGCTATTGCTTCAGCTTTATAATAAATTTCTAAAGCTTTCTCATAATTCGATAATTCTTTATAAGTCCAGCCCAACTCATCATAGCATTTTATGACTTTAAAATTTAGCTCTTCACCTAAAGCAACAGCTTGCTGGGCAAATTGCAAGGCCTCAGTGGGATTATTATTTTTGATTATGAAAAAGATCTGAAGTAGAAGATTTACTTTATTACTATCATTTTTGGCTTTTTCAAGACAATGAATTAATGAATCTTTTGAAACCTCAGGTTTACCAAAACCAAAAAGAGTAATAAAGATAAAGAATACTAAAATATTTTTTCTCATAAAAATTTACATGTAATTTAAAAGTGCTTAAAAATTATAGTATTCATATTTGTTTTAAAGCTAAATGAATTATTTATATCATATTCAATAAACGCTTTATTTAATTTATTTTTTTGTTTTATTTAAATTTTAAGTTAGCTAATATAATAAATACTTAATAATCATTTCCCATTAATTCAGCTAATTTTCACTATCTTTAGCCCCTTAAAAATTTATAATTAATTGCAATGGTTTCTATTAATGGTGTTACGGTTTCGTTTGGCGGGTATGATTTATTCGACAATGTTTCTTTTTTAATTAATCCAAAAGATCGAATTGGATTAGCTGGTAAAAATGGAGCAGGAAAAAGTACCATGCTTAAAATTTTAGCTGGTTTTCAAACACCTACCAAAGGAGAGGTGTCTCGTCCTAAAGATTGTAAAATTGGTTATTTGCCTCAGGATATGACTCATCAACATGGACGTACCGTTTATGAAGAAACTGAATCGGCCTTTGAGGAAATTAAATTATTGCAGGCTAAATTAGTTGATATTAATCATCAATTAGAAACCCGTACAGATTACGAAAGTGATGCGTATATGGTTTTGATTCAGGATTTAACCGACATTAACGAACGCTTAAACATGATTGGCGTTGATAATACGGAGGAAGAAATTGAAAAAGTATTAATAGGCTTAGGATTTCAACGTAAACAGTTTCACATGCAAACCTCTGAGTTTAGCGGTGGATGGCGTATGCGTATAGAATTAGCTAAATTATTACTGCAAAAACCAGATGTATTAATGCTCGATGAGCCAACCAATCACCTAGATATTGAAGCAATACAATGGTTAGAAGAAGTGATGGAAGTTTTTCCGGGTGCTGTTGTTTTAATAAGCCACGATAAAACCTTTTTAGATACTGTTACAAAACGTACAATTGAAATTGTTAACCAAAAAATATACGATTACAAAACAAATTATTCGCATTATCTAGTGTTGCGTCAAGAACGTAAACAGCAACAAGAGAACGCTCAAAAAAATCAACAAAAAATGATTGATCAAACAGAAATGTTGATTGATAAATTTAGAGCAAAGGCTAGTAAATCAGCCATGGCTCAATCGTTAATTAAAAAATTAGACAGATTAGATAGAGTAGAAGTAGACGATATGGATACTGCTGCTGTTCGTTTTCGTTTTCCACCACCTGCGCATAGTGGTAAAATTGTAATTACTGCCGAAAATGCCGGTAAAACATATGGCGATAAACATATTTTTTCGGGCGCCAATTTTATCATTACAAAGGGAGAGAAAATTGGATTAGTTGGCAGGAATGGTGAAGGTAAATCAACCATGATGAAAATGATTGCTGATAAAATTAAATATGATGGATCTATTCAGTTAGGTCATAATATTTTAATGGGTTATTTTGAGCAGGATCAAGAAGAAAAAATTGATTTAGATAAAACAGTTTTTGAAACGATTGATGAATTAGCGGTTGGTGATGTTCGCAGACAGGTTCGTAGCTTATTAGGTTCTTTTTTGTTTGGGGGTGATGATATAGATAAGAAAGTAAAAGTACTAAGTGGAGGAGAACGTGGACGTTTAGCGTTATGTAAATTATTATTAGAGCCTTACAATTTATTATTATTAGATGAGCCAACTAATCACTTGGATATTAAGTCCAAAGAAGTGTTAAAGCAATCTTTAATTGATTACGAAGGAACATTGGTAATGGTTAGTCATGATAGAGATTTTATGACAGGCATGTGCGACCGTTTATTTGAATTTAGAGATGGGCATGTAAAGGAACATTTATGCGACATTAAAGAGTTCATGGAAATTCGTAAGGTTGAAAGATTGAACGAATTAGATCTTGATAAATCAGGCGTAAAAGCTGTTCCTGTTGCTGAGAAAAAAGTGGCAGTTTCTTCTGATTTTGAAGCTCAAGAAAAGAAAAAACAGCAAACTCAAATCGCATCACAAATTAAAAAGTCGGAAGAGCAAATTGAACGTTTAGAATCAGAAATAAAAAACTTAGATGCCAAATTAGCTGTCCCTGCAACTTATGATGAATTAAGTAAAGACCCAAATTTTTTTAACGCTTATAATAAATTAAAAAAAGAGTTGGAAACTGAAATGACCAAATGGGAAGATTTAAGTTCGAAGTTGGTTTAGTTGATTAATATTTTTCTTAAAAAACTTTCGTTAACAATCTATAACGAAAGTTTTTTAATTTAATGGAAAATAGAATTAATATCCTGGTCTTTATTTATTCCTAGTTTTTGACGAATAGTTGATGCTAAAATATTTATAGCAACTGTGTTTTCGCCACCTAAGGGAACAATGATGTCAGCAAATCGTTTTGTAGGTTCAATAAACTGTTCATGCATTGGTTTTACGGTTTCAATATATCTTGCAAGGGTTTGGTCAATTTCTCTTCCTCTCTCTATAATATCGCGGTTAATTACACGCAATAAACGTTCATCAGCAGGCGCATCAACAAAAACTTTAACGTTACAAATATTTCTAATGCGTTCATCCGAAAATAATAATATTCCTTCTATTATAATTACATCCTTACTTGGTATATGAATAGTTTCAGAAGAACGAGTACAAGTAATGTATGAATAAATAGGTTTTTCGATACTATTACCGTTTTTTAATTCGTTTATGTGGTCGTAAAGTAAATCAAACTCAATTGAATCTGGATGATCGAAATTTATAAATTTTCGTTCTTCAATTGAGATAGTTGAATTGTCTTTGTAATAAGAATCTTGAGATAATATAGCAACATGATCTGCTGGAAGAATATCCAGTATTTTATTTACAACAGTAGTTTTACCTGAACCTGTTCCGCCGCATATACCAATAATTAACATAATTGATTTGAGAATTTAAAATGTAAAAATAGCAAATGAAATAAAAAACTCCTATTTTTAATTTAGAGATGGGCATGTTTACCTAAACAAAAACACAAATTATTAAACTGCCTAAACCATCCCGAATCAAGTTCGGGACAAGTTATGACAACTAAAAATAATAATATCTACATATGAAATAGCCATGTTTACCGAAACACAAACACCAAAGATT
>JBILOV010000221.1:0-3964 GCA_044374335.1 Bacteroidia bacterium
ATGTCGAAATACCTACTGTTACCAATTTAAAAGGCTCATAAAACGAGGTTGGATTTTATTTATCTTAACTGTTTTCGAACATTTCAACTTCCGCTAAAGGACTAAACAGATAAATTGCTCCTGTACTAATTTCTTTACAACGATAACGCTTTCTTAGTTTTTCCCCTTTTTCAAAAATACGAGATTCATTATATAAAAAATGTGCTCGATATGGCAAATGTTCTAATAAAATTAAATGCCCATTAGTTTCATTTGAATCATACAATTTTAGGGTACGCATTAAAGTCATATCGCTACAACTAGCAGCAGCCGGATTTTGTAAATATTTTCGCAGCGCATACAATACATCTAATGGCAAATTATCAGTACTTAAAAATGGTGTCATCAATACTCTAAACGACTGCTTCCATTCTTCGCCATGAGGCAGCACCCTATTTTTGTATTGATTAAACGTATGTAAATGAGCTATTTCATGAACCAATGTTATGAAAAAAGAATACTGATTTAAATTGTGATTAATAGTAATTGTATGATTTAATCCATCGCGAGGCGATGTATAATCTCCTAATTTTGTGCTGCGCTCTTTTGTAATTTTTAATTTAAAATCAAATTCAATTATCCAAATAGCAATTTGATGTACAGCAAACTCAGGAATATATTTTCTTAATATTTCCGAATTACGTTGTATTTGTTGCTCTCGTTGATGCATTTTTTAAAGGGACATGAAAGACTAAAGGGACAGAAGAGATATAAACTATAAGCTTCAAATTTAACAAAGTCTTATTTCTCTTATGTCTATTTTGTCTTTTTGTCCATTCTATGGTTTGTATTTCGATTTTTGTAAAATTTTCTGTACATCTTTTTCGTTCATTAAATCTTCTAAAGATACATTATCATTATGTTCCATATAAGATTTAACAATTTGTTTACCAAGCCACATAGCAATACGTGGCGGACATTCTTTACTGATAGCTCTTGTAAACGGGCCATCGCTTGTAAATTCGGAAATCAATTTTAAATCATTTTCGTACAATTTATTGTCTTTTGCAAAAAAGCCCCATAAGTTTTTTTCGTTTTTATTACAGTAATTCATTTGAGCAGCAGTATAACCCATTTTTATTGAATCTTGAACCTTTGGTAATAAAGCATCGCATGTGTAAAATATTTTACCGTAAAAAATCATGTGGTTTAGTAAATTATTAACCGGATCTGCATTATCAAACTCTGTAATTACCCATCCTCTTATGGCATCTGATAATACATGTTCCTTGTTCATCGTTCTCGTTCTATAATTTGACAATTGCATCATACTATAAAACATACTTTTATTACCTAAATACATATCTAAACCTATACCTAATGTAGAATCTACATAAACTATATTATATTGGAAACCACTCATAAAAGTGACAAATTGCTTTGGAGTTTTGCGTTTAGGAAAAAACACTTTAAATCGTTTAACAGCTTCCGTCATTTCATCCCCTAATAATTCAATATCATTATCCGAATAAGTTTTAATTAAATCCGCATGAGCGGTATTAATGTCTTTATTATTTATAAATCGTAACAAAGTTTGAGAATACAACGAATCAACTATACCACCGTTATTTACAATAGCTGAAATATACCGAGTATAAAATGTGGAATATTTTTTTTGAAAACCCATCATTTTTTGAGCACTATTTTCAGGTGTTAAAGAAAATATATCCTTATCAAGTCGCTTAAATTCAATTGGCTCCACTACTACTTTACTTGTATCGATATCTAAATTATCATGCTTACAACCTGTTAAGAAATAAACAAATAAAGCAATCATTGTCAATTTAAAAAGAGTTTTCATAAAGAAAATTATATTATTTTTACGAAGTTAAATTATAAAAATATAAATTACATGAAAAAGATTTTCCTTATAGTTTCGAGCACATTATTGTTAGCTAGTAGTATTTTAGCACAAGATGCGGTAGATAAAAAAATTAGATTTGGGTTAAGAGTTGCTCCTACTCCAACATGGTTAAGAAGCAACGATCTCAAATCTGTTGAAAAAGGTGGCGCTAAATTTGGACTTGGCTTTGGATTGCAGGTAGAATTTAGGATTAATTCGACCGCTTCGTTTGTTACTGGTGTTGGAGGAGACTTTTTAGGAGGTAAACAAAATTATAATTATGATCAAGGCTATGTATTATCAAAAGATGGTGAATATGTAGATTCAAAAACAATTGATTTTACACAAAGTGCCCAACAAATTCATGATGAGGCTGCTTTAAATGGAAACAAATTTTATGAATTAAAATCAAGATCAATTAAAGCAACCTACATAACAATTCCAGTTTTATTAAAACTTATGACTAAGGATATCGCTGGTCTTAAGTATTTCGGCATCTTTGGTGGAAATATTGGAATCCAAAGCAAGTTTAAAGCAACTGATGAAATTAGTGAATTAGCAACTACTGGTACTGGAACTAATACAGTTTATAATACAGGGACAAGTTCAATAAAAATTGATGAAATGAGACCGAGTGGAGATTTAATTCCATTAAATATAGGATTAAATGCTGGTATAGGTGCAGAGTATAATTTATCAGGTAGTACATCCATTTTTTTAAGTATTAATTACATGCGCGGATTTATAAACCAATATCAAAAAAATTCTGATATAATGGTTGATAAAATGAAGGATAACATTAATAATACTAATAATATTGGGAATGCTGAAGAACCCATTAGATCAAAACAAAGTGCTTTTAGTGATGGAATACAAATAAACATAGGTGTATTATTTTAATCAAAACTAATTTATTAAAAAATCCCATCCCCACAACTCGCGGATGGGATTTTTTGTTTTTATATTTACCAAACATAATTATGAAACATCAAGAAATCATAAACCACATTGTTAACTGGCTAAAAGAATATTCCATAAATTCTAAAACAGAAGGATTTGTGATTGGAATTTCTGGTGGTATTGACTCAGCATTAACATCAACACTTTGCGCCTTAACTGGTAAAAAAGTAATTTGCTTAAATATGCCTATCAGGCAACATAAAACCGAATACGATAGAGGTAATGAGCATATTTTATGGCTCAAAAAAAACTATCCAAATGTTACAAGTGCCGAAGTAAACTTAACTTCTATTTTTGAAGAAATGGAAAAAACATACGATAGTACTATTCAAGATTTTTTAACAATGGCAAATACCAGAGCAAGATTAAGGATGACTACTCTATATGCTTATGCAGGGCATCATAAATTATTAGTGGCTGGTACAGGAAATAAAATTGAAGATTTTGGAATTGGTTTTTTTACAAAATATGGAGATGGAGGAGTTGACATGAGTCCGATTGCCGACTTAATGAAATCACAAGTATATGCTTTAGCAGCAAAAGTTGGTGTTGTTGATGCTATTTTAAATGCAAGGCCAACCGATGGTTTATTTGCAGATGGAAGAACAGACGAAGACCAAATTGGAGCAAGTTATGATGAATTAGAATGGGCAATGCTATATGTTGAAAGCAAACAATCCTACACTCTGTCTGACCGTCAAAAAATAGTCATGGAAATTTATCAAAGCAGAAACAAAGCTAATAGACATAAAATGGAGTCTATCCCTGTTTGTATTATTCCAAAAGAATATTTAGCTTAGTTTTATGGAAAAACGAACCTGCATAGAATGTGGAGAAACATTTAATGGAAGAGTAGATAAAAAATTTTGTAGTGATTTATGCAGGAATTCGCACAACAATAAAATAAATAGTGACAGTACAAATTTTGTTCGCAACATCACAAATATTTTAAGAAAAAACAGAAGGATTATTGAGAGTTTATTGCCTGAAGAAACTGCTAAAGTTTCGCAACAAAAATTATTAGATAAGGGGTTTAATTTTAATTATCATACTAATATTAGCACCACAAAAACAGGAAAAAATTACATATTTTGCTATGAATTTGGATATTTACCAATTGAG
>JBILOV010000033.1:0-14637 GCA_044374335.1 Bacteroidia bacterium
AATGCCAACAAATATGTATGGGCCAAACGATAGTTATAATTTAAACAACTCGCATGTACTTCCGGCATTAATTAGAAAGTTTCATGATGCAAAGGAAAATAATTCACCATCCGTTGAAATGTGGGGTACAGGATCGCCAATGCGAGAATTTTTGCACGCAGATGATTTGGGAGATGCTTGCGTTTTTTTAATGAACAATTATGACGGCGAACAATTTGTAAATATTGGTTCGGGAAAAGATTTAACGATAAAAGATTTGGCGCTTTTAATAAAAGACATTGTTGGATACGCGGGAGAAATAGTTCATGATTTATCAAAACCAGATGGAACGCCTCGTAAATTAATGGATGTATCTTATTTACATTCTTTAGGTTGGAAACACAAGATAGAATTGCCAGAAGGTATTAAACAAGTTTACGAAGATTTTAAGAATAAAGAAGGAGTTAAAGCTTGGTAAGATTAGAGATGAGTTATGAGGTATTAGATATGCGATTTTCATCTAAGAGATTTTTACTTCTTATGTCTTTTATCTTATGTCTTATGTCTAGCTCTTTAAAAGCTCAGTTCTATAATTTACCAAACGACTATTTTTTTAATACATTTTCTCAACGACAATTAGCAAGGTTAGATACCGAACAAATACATTCTAGCATTCAACCATACATTCCTTTTTTTAATAAAAAATATGAATTTGTTGGCGATACTCACCGACTATTTAAATACATATCTGATGATCCATTTTTGGATAAAGTTTTTTTTGACCATTTAATTCATATAAAATCAAAAACCGGAAAATACGAATTTAAGGTGGATCCTTTATTAAATATTGAATTAGGTAAAGCGGAATATGATACCACAAAATCGCAACGTATTTCAACAAATACCCGCGGTTTTATTGCAAGTGGAAGTATAGGTAAAAATTTTTATTTTGAAACGCTATTTTCAGAAAACCAAAGTCAATTTCCTTATTATATTTCTAATTTTAATAATCAAACCAAGATTGTTCCTGGCCAAGGTCGTTATAAAGTGTTTAAAATAACCGGCTATGATTATGCGTTTTCCTCAGGATTTATTTCCTATCAGCCAATTAAAAAATTAAATATTCAATTAGGGCATGGGAAACAAAAAATCGGAAATGGTTACCGCTCCTTATTACTGAGTGACAATGCGTTTAATTATCCTTATATAAGAATTACCTCCGAATGGTTAAAAGGTAAACTACAATACACTAATATATATGCTGTATTAATGAATTTAACTACTGGCGGGGCTATTACACCAAAAAACACTGAACCCTTATTTCAAAAAAAGGCGGTGTCTTTTCAATACTTAAGTTATAATATAAATAAACGGATTAATGTTGGGTTATTTCAAGGTATGATATGGAATGCGGCTGATAGTATGAACAGGCATCAATTAGATTGGCAATATTTTAATCCAGTTATTTTTTCCAATCTGGGATTTTATGGTTTAAATAATAAAAACAATATTGTTATTGGCGCAACCGCAAATGTAAAAATCACAAATAAAATATCGGTTTACGGTCAATTTATGGGCGATGATTTTAGTAATACATTTGCATTAGGAAACAGTTTTGGATACCAATTAGGTGCTAACTATTTTGATGCGTTTAATGTTAAAAATTTAATGATCCAGGCGGAATATAATGATGTTTCCGAAGCTTCTTATAAAAGTCCGTTTGGCACATTTAGCAACCAAAGTTTCTCTCATTATAATCAAAACTTAGGCTACACGATGGGGTATGGTAAAGAATTGGTATTATTGGGCGACTATAAATACCACCGAGCGTTTTTAAATGCTAAATTAAATTTGCAGTGGTTAACATTAAATAAGTTTTCGTTTTATAACAACTCTATTACAAAAGTTCAAATTGGTTACACGATTAATACAGCTTATAATTTTAATGTATCTTTAGGGTATAATTATAGATTTCAAGATTTTTTAGGATTTAATGAATCAAACAACAAAACAACATTTTACACTATTAGTTTAAAGTCAAATTTATATAACACTTATTACGATTTTTAAATAATAAAACATGACTATATTAATTTTAGTTTTTATTACTGCATTTGTAGTTGTATTATATTCTACTCCGGCACTTATTAAAGTAGCTGTTTTAAAGCGTTTAATAGATTCGCCATCAGAAGATAGAAAGATTCATAAAAGGGCTATTCCAACCATTGGAGGTATTATTATTTATGCGGCTACATTATTTTCTTTTTCATTGTGGTATAATATTGATGATTTGCACGAATACGATCAAATATACGAGTCAGTTAAAGAATTTAAAATATTGGTTGCAACAAGTTTAGTTTTATTTTTTGTTGGTCTAAAAGATGATATTATTGGAACATCACCCGTGAAAAAATTATTTGCAAATATTTTGGTTGGACTTATATTAGTTTTGATTGGGGATATTAGAATCACCGGGTTACATGGTGTTTTTGGTGTAGAGGAAATTCCTCAGTGGGGAAGTATTTTCTTATCACTATTTACCTATATTGTTGTTGTAAATGCTATGAACTTAATAGATGGTATTGATGGATTAGCTGCTGGCGTTGGCTTTATAGCTTCTTCTGTTTTTGGCACATGGTTTATTTTTGCAAATGAATATACATTAGCATCCTTATCTTTTTCTTTATCCGGTGCTTTATTAGGGTTTTTAATTTTTAATTTTTCTCCTGCAAAAATATTTATGGGCGATAGCGGCTCTTTAATAATTGGAATGTTTATTTGTGTATTAAGTATTAAATTAATAGAATACCCAGTAAGTCGTGTCAATGATTTTTGGGTACATATTTCTAATCCAATTTTTGTAATTGCTGCATTATCTTACCCATTAATTGACACTTTACGAATATTTATTTTACGAGCAACAAAGGGGCAATCGCCATTTGCTGCAGACAGAAACCATTTACACCATCGTTTGCTAGACTGTGGTTATTCTCATGCCAAAACAGTTATTATAATTTATATATTTAGTATAGTTACAGTTGCTGTTTCATTATTAAGTTATTTTTTAAACCCTAGCTTATCACTGTTTGCTGTTTTAGGATGCAGTGTAATATTTATTTTACTGGTACATTACTGTTATAAATCTTCGCAAAGAAAAAAAACAACCATCGAGTAAATTTGAAATGGGTTAAGAAAATACGTTTAGCTTTTTTATTTCGTGATTTAATTACTTCACTATGTTTTGTTGTTACCTCTGTTTTTTCGCAAAACAATCCACAAGCGCAAAATAGTTTTATTAATCAAGATGTTCAACAAACTATTGATTTATTAGACGTGAAAAATCCAAGTATCGAATTTCATTCATCTTTCAAGCCATACATATCCTCAACTTTACAAAATTTTTCAGATACTTCTATAGGCTTTTTACATTACCCCATCAAAAACTTTTTTTTGAGTAAAACATTTAACGAAGGACCAAATAAAATAAATCAGTTTAATTTACAGACACTTCCAATAATTGATTTACAAGCAGGTTTCGATGCATTATCTTCTAAATTTGTAACAGAAACGTTTGGTGGAGCTCACACGAAATTAAACATTAATAATAATTTCACCTTTGCTCTAACAGCAATTGGAGGTAAGGTTAGCTATCCAGGTTTTATAGATACAACTATTCAAACTACAGCGTTGATTCCTGGCCTTGGGAGAGCCTTTAAAAATAAAGATGGTAGTTATAGTTTTTCTAATTTAACGGGTTATATTTCGTATAGTCCAAATAAAACTTTTAATTTTCAATTAGGAAAAGACAAGCATTTTATTGGAGATGGTTATCGTTCATTGTTATTATCTGATTTTTCAAATAACAACCCTTATTTTGGAATTAACGCTAACATTTGGAGAATACAATACAATGTTTGGTATTCATGGATGCAGGATTTTTCTCAATACGATGGCTCTCAAAAAAGTTTACAAAACAAATTTGGGACATTTCATTATTTAAGTTTTAATGCATTTAAAGAGTTTAATATATCCTTTTTCGAAAATGTTGTTTGGCAAGGAACAGATACGAATCGTGTTAGAACTTTTGATGTTAATTATTTAAATCCAATTGTGTTTTATCGTCCACAAGAATATTCTGTTGGCTCGCCTGACAACTCTATGATGGGATTAAATGCCTCTGCAAAATTGTTTGGATGTTTAAAAATATATGCCCAAGCTGTAGCTGATGAGTTTTTTTTCAAAGAAATAAAAGCTCGTAACGGTTGGTGGGCTAATAAGCAAGGCTGGCAATTTGGTGCTAAGTATATTAATGCCTTTAGAGTAAAAGGATTAACACTACAAGCAGAATATAACCAGGTTCGGCCTTATACATACACACATGGCAGTGTGCAACAAAATTATTCAAATTATGGCCAGGCATTAGCACATCCGTTAGGCGCAAATTTTAAAGAGTATGTAGGTTTTTTGAGTTACAGAGCAAATAGGTGGATGCTAAGCTTTCAAGGGCTGTCAGCAGTTATTGGTATGGATACTTTGAACTCTAATTTAGGACAAAATATTTTTGTTAGTTATACTACACGACCTTTTGAATACGGTCATAAAACAACACAGGGCAACAAAAGAACATTAGTGCAGAGCGATATAAAATTTACGTATTATGTTTTACCACAATTAAATTTTCGTTTGGAGTTGGGCTATATTTATCGCAGTATAAAAGATGAGAGAGGTTATAATTTACAATCACCTTATATTTATTTTGGAGTAAAAACCAGTATTCATAATTTTTATAGAGATTTTTAATTTTAAATGAGTGGAACAATTTCTTGAGCAATTTTTTATTTAAGAAATGTCTTTAGAAGAAAATTGGAAATTTAATACTCCTTTTTATTACTACAAAGGAAAATGGTTTTGTTATCTTTCGTATAGTGCTAAAAGAAAGCACGAAATTTATATTGGATTTGTGAGAGGTTATTTGATTAATCTTCCCAATTTGGTGAGTGAAGGAAGAAAGCAAATAAAAGTTTACCGAATTAATCCCGAAAAAGACATTGATGTAAAAGTTCTAAAAAAAATTATCATTACACTTAAAAAGACTTATTAATTATTCTAGCAATTCAAACAACCAAGTGTGACCTGTTTTTTTAGCAAATGAATACACATTTTTTTCTAAAATAGGTTTTATTTTGTCTTCTGCATAAAGTAAAGATGTTGCTGCTTCAATTGCAATTCTAGAGTTTGTTTCATTATCGTGCAAGGAAGTGATGCGCTTTGGAGGAAAGGAATCATTGATTTTACCATTTTGTTTATTGATTCCATGTAATGCATACTGAATAATTAATTCAGCTATACTTCTTATATTTTTGGAAGATTCATTGTAAAGTTGCTCAATATGTAGTTTAAAACTATCTTGTTTTAAAGCGTCTTTTAAAAAACCGGCAAATGCCAACGCTTTTAAACTGCGGGCAACAATCCAACATCTATCGTGATTCATAAATTCCTGCGTACACTTATCATTATGAATGTAGCCTGAAGATAGTTCTATAATTTTTTCTAAATGCTTAAGTAAATTATTTTTTAAAAAGCCTTTTTTAAAATCAAGCAAAATTTGTAATTCTAAATACCGCGAAATTTCATGAAAATGTAATTCTTTAAATGATAAATCTACATTAAAAATGGGTGATTTTAATAAAGTTAAATCAATTGGTTCGTTTAGATAAATGGCTTTAGATAATAAAAAACAACGAAGAAAAAGTTGACTATCAGAATTTGAGAAACTAGATTGATAGTATTTTTTTAAGGCATGCGAATAATACCCTCCTGGGTCATCTTCATCTACATAGCTTTCATAAAATAAAATTCTGCCAAGGGTTGCTAAAAATAGTATTTAGCATTTCTGCGGGTGTTGCACCAGTATATATTTTACGATGGTTTTGGTATCGTATTAATGCTTGGTCGCAATTAAGTGCGATGATTTCGTCGGGGGTCTTCACATTAATTTTTCCCTATTTCTTTAATAAAAATAGTGTTATTTATGGCTTTGCTTTTGAGGAAGCGAGATTGATAATTGTTACGATCCTTACTACATTTACATGGCTTATGGTTACTTTTTTAACAAAGAAAGATGATGCAGATATTATTGAAAGGATGAAGAAAATTATACCTGACAAAAAAACGATTGTTAAGCAATTTGCTTTGGCCTTTGGTTTTGGTCTGGGTGTGGTAATACTTGTACTTGTTATTTGGAAATTAATCTTATCAATCTAATTTAACAGAGTTAAAATTTTATTTGGAATCCACAATTACCTTAAAACAGTTGTTGCATTTGCCTGAATGGTTGGCATAATAATAATATCGTTAATGTTTACATGTGCAGGTCGGGATGCCATCCAATAAATAGTTTCGGCAATATCTTCAGGTTTTAAAGGAACAATGTTTTCATACACTTTTTTTGCACGTTCTTCATCCCCATCAAAACGTATAATACTAAATTCGGTTTCTACCATTCCCGGATTTACAGAGGATACTTTGATGCCATGCGGTAATAAATCAATGCGCATGCCTTTATTGAGCGCGTCAACAGCATGTTTGGTTGCGCAATACACATTTCCGTTTGCATAAACTTCTTTGCCTGCAATTGACCCCACATTTATAATATGTCCTTTTTTGTTTTGAATCATAATAGCTGCAATCTGTTTTGAAACATATAACAATCCTTTAATATTAGTATCTATCATTTGTTCCCAATGATTTAATTTGCCATCCTGAATGCTTGCTAAACCAGCGGCTAATCCTGCATTATTTACTAATACATCAATGTTTTTAAATTCAAGAGGCAAATTGCTTAACACAGATTCAACTTGTTTCGAATCTCTCACATCAAAGCACAAATCAAGGACTTTAATTGAAAGTTGATTTATTAAGTTGTTTTTTAAATCAGTTAATCTATCTTGTCTTCGTCCGGTAATTATTAAATTATAACCGTGTTTAGCAAATTCAAATGCAGTTGATTTTCCAATGCCCGATGTTGCTCCTGTAATTAATGCGATCATACTATTTTTTTAGATTGTGTAAAGGTAAATATAAAACAGGAGTCGTTTATAAAAGTTTACAGAGCTAAAATATGTTTAAAAATTTTTAAGTATATTTATGCAGCTCTTTTTTTAAATTAATAATAATGTTCTCTAATTCATTTATACCTACCATGTAATCTAGGGAAGTGAATTTGACTAAATATATATAATATGGCTTGTGGCACATGCTCTACTGGAGATGATAAAAATGGCGGAATCCCCGCTGGTTGTAATAATAACGGTTCGTGTGGAACCGGTGGAGGTTGTAATAAATTAAATGTGTTTGATTGGTTGGGAAATATGAGTTTACCCGATGGGCAAGCGCAATGCGATGTGGTTGAAATCAGATTTAAAAACTCTAGAAAGGAATTTTACAGAAACGTCAATAATTTAACCTTAAATGTTGGTGACATTGTTGCAACAGAAGCATCTCCTGGCCATGATATTGGCGTGGTTTCTATTACGGGTGAGTTAGTAAGACTTCAATTAAAAAAGAAGAATATTAATTATGCCAGCGAAGAAATAAAAAAAGTATACCGTAAAGCCAAACAACAAGATATTGATAAATGGAAAGAAGCGCAAGCATTAGAGGTTGAATCGATGTTTAAATCAAGAACGCTAGCTTTAAAATTGGGCTTGCAAATGAAAATTAGCGATGTTGAATATCAAGGAGATAAAAGCAAAGCGGTATTTTATTACACAGCTGATGGTAGGGTTGATTTTAGAGAACTGATTAAGGTAATGGCCGATACATTTAAAGTGCGAATTGAAATGCGCCAAATTGGTGCAAGACAAGAAGCGGCAAGACTTGGAGCTATTGGTTCATGCGGAAGAGAATTATGTTGTTCAACGTGGTTAAATGATTTTAGAACAGTTTCAACGTCTGCAGCTCGTTACCAACAATTATCTTTAAACCCTTTAAAATTAGCGGGACAATGCGGTAAATTAAAATGTTGTTTAAACTATGAATTAGATAGTTACTTAGATGCATTAAAAGAATTTCCGGAAATTGATAACAGACGTTTAGCAACTGAAAAAGGTTTTGCTTTTCATCAAAAAACAGATATTTTTAAACGTATTATTTGGTGGAGTTATACAAGCGAACCTGATGTATTTGTGCCATTAACGATTGCACGAACCAAAGAGATTTTTAAACTAAATGCCGATAATATAAAACCAGCAGATTTATTAGAACCAAAACAATTTAAAGAAATAGAATTAGCAAAACTACCTGATTATGAGAATGTAGTTGGACAGGATTCGTTAACACGATTTGATGATCGAAAAAAACACAATAACAAATCAAAAAATAATCGTAAACCACAAAATACTCATAAGACTTCAGGTTTCACGGCTTCTGTTTCAGGAGATGCAACAACAAAAGTTCCTCAACAAAAAAACCCAAATCAAAACAGACCAATAAATCCTAACCAACAAAAAGCAATTAATCCTAATCAAAGCAGGCCAGCAAATCCAAATCAAAATAAACCGAATCCAAATAAACAGCATACTCCAAATCAAAATAAAGCAAAGCATCCAAACCAAGGTCCGCCGAAACACCAAAATGCATCGGATAAAAATGCTCCAACAAATAAGGAAAAACCTCAACATAAAAAACCAGTTCATAACCATAAACCAAAACCTAAAAATGATGATTCACCTTCAGCGTAATTTTTTTGTATTCTTAAGTTTAGTGTTATTGAGCAGCGCATTTGTTTCTTGCAATAGCAATGTATTAACTAGTCAAATTACTAAACTACCAGAAGAAGGATGGGACGAAAAAAACAAATTAACCTTTATTGTAGATGTAACTGACAATAATCCTTACTACAATGTTTTTTTAAATGTACGGCATGCTGATTCTTACCCTTTCAGTAATTTATTTGTGTTTTTAACAACAACAAATCCAAGTGGTAAGGTTAGCGTGGATACTTTAGAGTGTATTTTAGCAAACAAAAAAGGAGAGTGGCAAGGAGATGGTGCCGGCGATATTTGGGACAATAAGATACCATTAAAACAAAATTTACGATTTCCACAAACAGGTAAATATACTTTTACATTTGCTCAAGGTATGCGCCTTAACCCATTGCCATTAATTATGGATTTTGGGTTAACTATTGAAAAAGTTAAGTAGTAGATATTGCATCAATAGTTAATTAAATATTAAATATGCATTTGGATGAACTTAGGAATTACTGCTTAGCAAAAAAAGGAGTCGAGGAATGTTTGCCCTTTGGTAATGATACTTTGGTTTTTAAAGTTATTGGTAAAATATTTTTATTAAGTGGTATCGAATCAGAGCCTTTACAATTTAATGCTAAATGCGACCCTGAAAAAGCAATTGAATTACGAGAAAATTATAATTGTGTTTTGCCTGGATATCATATGAGTAAAAAGCATTGGAATACTATTGTTTGTGATGGATCAGTTAGTCAAAAAAAAATTCAGGAATGGATTGATGATAGTTATAATTTAGTAGTTGATAGTTTAACTAAAAAAAGTAAAGCTGAATTAGAAAATTTGTAAAATAGATATACGCAATTATCTAAACGTTACTCATCTTTAAAGAAACTTAACTTGTGTAAATCTATCAGTTGAGTTTTTTGATAGTAAAAATTAATCACCTCGGGACACGTATAACCTAATTTTGCCATTTTCATGGCTCCTTCTTGGCACATTCCTACACCGTGACCAAAACCTCTACCTTTAAAAATAACACTATCCCCTTGAGAAAAAATACTAAAAAAAGTAGATTTTAATTGTAAATCTGTTCTAACATTTTTTAAGGGAACCCTAATATTGTTAGCTTCTAAATAAGGATTTCGGCTATCCTGTTTAAAGGTAAGAGCTAGCCATCTGGCGTTTGAATCTTGAATAGGATAATTGTGTTTTAACTCTAAATAAGAGAGCCAATCTTCTTTGGCCATTTTACGTTCCCATTTTGCATTAGGCATTTTTGTACTAAACGAATCATTTACACTGCGGAGATAAGATAATTTACTACCCCAAACATCCTCAGAGTTGGCTGTTTGTCCGCCACTATTACTGTGAAAAGCAGCATCAATTAAATTTAAATTATCATCCACAACTACTTTGCCTTTTGTATCAGTAACCGCTTTCATTATATCAAGTTCTGTGGTTTTCCCAAAATAAGCCTGGCAATGTGTGTAATCGCATAAATTAAATTCTTCAGCAATGTGTTTTTGTAAATGAGATAAAGCAAAGGTTCTTGCTAAGATAGCTTGTACTTTATAAAATTCTTGAAAAGATCGCCTACCTGATTCTGCTTGAACAACTCCTGCAATATAATTATCTAATGAAATTTCGTTAATACATTTTAAATCTCCAAACTCCGCAGTTATAAATAAGTTTTCTTCATAAAATCTAGGCTTTCTGTCGGGTGAAATTAATTTTAACCGAAATGATTTTATAAGATCAGGACTGGAAATTTTGATGCGTTTATATTTTCCAATAATGCTCTCAAAAGTTTTCACTTCAACCGAATCATTGCTATAGCTAAATTTAATTAATGGAAAATTTGTTGAATTTACAATTTCTACTCCGTTTGCCCACACACTATAATTTCCTATATCTGCGTTAAATGTCAGTGATTGTACTTTTAGTTGAGAGAAAATTTTAATGTTAACTATTTCATTTGATGTATATCTTCTGTAAAATTCACCAGTATTTTTTTTGGCAGATAGTTTATTTTCTTTTGCAAAAACATCCGTTAACTGCCAAGTCACAATTAAAATAAAAAAACTAATGAGTATGATTTTAATTTTTAGCATGAATGTGATTATAAATTAATTCGGCCACTTTTTTTGATGCACCACTGTTACCTAATAATTTAATCAAACCATCGTATTCCTTTAACATATCTTCTCTCGCACTACCATCTATTATTTTAGTTAACTCTGCTTTTAAATTACTCGCGGTTAATTCGCTTTGTATTAATTCTTTTACAACGGGTTTATCTAAAATTAAATTTGGTAACGAAATGTATTTTACTCTATTGCCTACAACCATTCTGGCAATTGAATAGGATACAGCTCCGCCTTTGTAACAAACCACTTGTGGTAAACGAAATAAAGCACTTTCTAATGTAGATGTTCCTGATTTGATAATGCCAGCATGCGCATTATACATCAAGGCATAGGTTTGATTAAACACTACTTTTAAATTTTTATCCAAAGCCATTTGGTAAGCTTCCTTAGGTAAATTGGTAGTTCCTGCAATTACAAATTGATAATCTTTAAAATCATCCACCACATTTAACATGATGGAAAACATGCGATCAATTTCTTGTTTTCTACTACCTGGCAATACTGCTATAATGGGACGCTCGTCTAAATTATTTTTACTTATAAATGTGGCTCTGCTAGGAAGATTTGATTTTTCTTGCTCAATAGCATCTAATAATGGATGGCCCACATAGTCCGCATTGTAATTATGTTTTTTATAAACTGCTACTTCAAAAGGTAAAATCACAAACATTTTTTCTACACTCCGTTTGATAATTTCTACGCGATTTTCTTTCCATGCCCAAATGGTTGGAGAAATATAATAAAATACCCTAATGCCTTGCTGCTTTGCCCAATCCGCTATTCGTAAATTAAAACCTGGATAGTCTACTAAAATTAATATTTCAGGTTTAAATTCTAAAATATCTCGTTTACAAAAAGCGATATTTTTAAAAATGGTTCTGATATTTTTTAGCACTTCAACAAAACCCATAAACGCTAAATCTTTAATATGTTTACGCGGTTTTTGCTTAGCAACATCTTCCATTAAATCTCCACCCCAAAATCTAAATTCAATACTACTATCCAATAATAGTAATTCCTTCATCATGTTGGATGCATGTAAATCTCCGGATGGTTCTCCTGCTAAAATGTAGTACTTCATTTATTAACTTTAAATTTTATAACAAGGAAATATAAAATACCAGGCCGACATATATAAAAGTGGCAGTGATTAAACCTCTTCCAAAATCAAATATTTTTTTATTTAATGAAATATAGAAAACAACTAAATTTGCTAGAGTGCAAGCAATTGCAACTTCTTGTAACATATCACCAGCTCGCAAATAATTAATAAATCGAGATGGAAAAGTTAACTCAAAATGTAAAAATAGCCAGTAGCAAAAAAAGCAAAATGCCGGTAAAAAAATTCCTAAAACAAATCCTACCCATTTTTTATCAAATTTATCTAACATATTTATAAACTATTTTTTAAATGATTAATGTAATTGTGTGCTGTTAAATCATGCATTACAGGAACTACAGAAACAAATCCGTTTTGTAAGGCCCACTCATCTGTATCTTTAGCTTCAGGTTCAAAATTTTCAAATTTACCGGTTAGCCAATAATAGGAACGCCCATATGGATCTTTACGTTCCTCAAAATCTTCTACCCAATTTGCTTTTGCTTGGCGGCAAATTTTGAGTCCGTTGATTTCATCAGCTTTTAATTTTGGAAAATTCACATTCAAACAAACTCCTTTTGGCAATTCATCTTTAAGGCAAGAAGCAATAATTTTTTCAATAAATGGCGTTGTGGCGCTAAAATCTGCATTGATATCATAATCAGCTAAGCTAAAACCTATTGAAGATGCGCCTTCTAATGAACCTTCAATGGCAGCACTCATTGTTCCAGAATAAATAACATTAATAGAACTGTTACTTCCATGATTAATACCTGATAAAACTAAGGTTGGTTTGCGCGACATCAATTTATTGACAGCCATTTTTACGCAATCTACCGGGGTACCGGTGCAGCTAAATTCTTCAATAACACCTACGTGATAATTTGTTTTTTGAATTCGCAATGAAGAATTTATAGTAATAGCATGCCCCATGCCTGATTGAGGTTTGTCGGGGGCTATAACAAATACATCTCCGTATTTTTTGGCAATAGAAGTTAAATGTAAAATGCCTGGGGCACTAATTCCATCATCATTGGTTACTAATATTAAAGGTTTTTCTTGCATCATGGTAAATCTATTGATTTTATAATGGTTTTTCTTTAAAATGATACTTTTTTACTAATAGTTAACTGTTAATTCTACAACTTATTATAATATTTTTTTTAGTATTTTTGTTTTGCAGATCAATAAATTAATTATCAATTATTTTTAGTATTTGTATAATTATCAAGAATATGACAATTTGTATAAACTATATGACCATTTAAAACAAATAATATCTACAAATGAAAAAAATTATTAAAACATTAAATGCTCCGGCTCCAATTGGACCTTATAACCAAGCTGTACAGGTTGGTGATTGCGTATATGTATCCGGTACCATTGCTATGGATTTGGATTCAAAACAGTTAATAAAAACAACCATTAAGGATGAAACAAAAATTGTAATGGAATATTTAGGAGCCGTATTAAAAGAAGCCGGTTTAACTTACGATAATATTGTAAAAACAACGATCTTCCTATCAGACATGAATAATTTTGTTCATGTAAATGAGGTTTACAGTAACTACTTTAAAGGTGATTATCCTGCAAGAGCTACAATTCAAGCTGATAGATTGCCTAAAGATGCTAATGTTGAAATAAGTGTGGAAGCAAAGGTTTTTTAAAAAACTAATCGAGTTAATGAGATTTTAAAAGGTTTTGAGTTATACTTAGAACCTTTTTTTATGAATGTTATATTATTTTTTGAATATAACACAATGATTAAAATCACTTTCAAAGGTAACTTTAACTATCTAATAGGTAAAAACAATTTATTCAACGAAAAATTAATTTGAAAAATAATTGTTTATTTAATTTTTTGTTATAATTTTACTATAACTAAATAAAATTTTATGTTATGAATATTTTTGTAAGCAATATTAGCTTTAAAGTTAGAGAACAAGCACTCAGTGAACTTTTTTCTCAGTATGGCGAGGTTACCTCGGTTAGAATTATTAAAGATAAAGAAACAAAACGCAGTCGTGGGTTTGGTTTTGTAGAAATGTCAAATGATGAAGATGGTTTAAAAGCCATTGATGCTTTAAATGGCGCAGAACACTATGATCGTGCTATAGTTGTTTCACAAGCAAAAGGTAAACCAGAAAATTCATAAATTATAATTGTATAAAAGTAAAGTCTCTCAGGTTTTGAGAGACTTTTTTTTTGTGCTTGAACACTAAATTAATTGCGAATTCGAAGTGTGTTGTTCCCGTCAAAAATAGCATTATATAATCTTAAGTTTTGCGTAGCAGGTCCAGTAATAATTGCTCCGTCAACTATCTGCCATTTTGAGCCACTAATAGTATCCTTTAAAGTAAAATTATCTGTCTGAACTTTTACTTTTGCATCCGGGTTATCTGGTAAAGAGGTGGAAGTGCGTTCGATAGCCACAAAATCGGTTGGCGTATTGGTTGCTGTTTTTCTATAAACAATAATTCCATTAACTCCTCCACCAATATAAACCCATCCACCTACAGTTTGTAATTGAAAGTAAAGAGGATCGTTTGGATACAAAGTAATATCTACGGTTTGATATGCAATATTATCTTGAACTGTTTGATTCTTTTTTTTGCAATCCGAAAAAAAAGTAACAATTATTAATAGACTAAATATGCCAATT